>DAIOWL010000036.1:7515-13441 GCA_036758545.1 Streptosporangiaceae bacterium
CCGCCGTGCATGCGCTGCTGGAGCGAGATGCGCGCCGCCTGCGTCCCGCCGCCGCCGGATACATCCTGCTCGCGGTGCTGCAGGCGATCGCGCTCGCCCGCTATCCGCATGAGTTCGGATGGGAATCCAGCTCCGGAATCGTCTACCTGATCTTCCTGGCCACGATGTTGCTGACCGGCGCCGTGGCCCTCGCCAGGGGAACGAGCCCGATAGACGCAGAGGTTGTGTCGTAGGGTCGTCATCGCGTGTCGTCGCCGTCGCGAGAGGTGGGCCAGCGTGGAGATCATCAGGTACGCCACGAGCGATTCCCCGGCTCCGCTGGCGGGCGTGCGCGACGAGGGGCAGGTGTTCGGCCTGCCGGGCGTGCCGTCGCTGGCTGCGCTGTGGGCGCTGCCGCTGGCCGAGATCAGGCGGCGGGTGCGGGACCGCGAGGCCGTCCCGGCCGCGGACGTCACCCTGCTGCCGCCCGTCGACGGGCGGACCGAGGTCTGGGCGGCCGGGGTCACGTACGTCACGTCCCGCGAGGCGCGGGTCGAGGAGAGCGAGCGCTCGGCCGACGTCTACCAGCAGGTCTATGAGGCCGAACGGCCGGAGCTCTTCTTCAAGTCGGCAGCGTGGCGAGTCATCGGCGACGGGCAGACCATCGCGGTGCGTGCCGACTCCGACCTCGACGTGCCAGAACCCGAGGTCGCCCTGGTGATCAACCGCTTCGGCGAGATCGCGGGCTACACCGCGTGCAACGACGTGTCGTCCCGGTCGATCGAGGGCGAGAACCCGCTCTACCTGCCGCAGGCCAAGGTCTACCTGGGCGGGTGCGCGGTGGGCCCGGCGATCCGCCCCTCCTGGGAGGTCGCCGACCCCTATGACCTCGGCATCGAGCTGACGATCAGGCGCGACGGCGCGGTCGCCTGGCACGGCGAGGCCAGCACCGCCTCGCTGCGCCGCAGGTTCGACGACCTCGTCGGCTACCTGATGCGCGCCGACATCCATCCCGACGGCGTCGTGCTGGCCACCGGGACCTGCCTGGTACCGCCCGCGCCGTTCAGCCTGGCGGACGGCGACGTCGTCACGGTGGCCGTGGCCGGCGTCGGCACGCTGACCACCGGCGTCGTCCGCGGCCTGGAGCGCATGCGCGAGGCATTCGGACCGTGAGCGGGTGCCGGAATTGGCTGTTCACGCGGGTGCCGGGATGTAATGTCTGGTGTGCTGATCGAGCGGGCGGGCTTCCTGGCCTCGCTGGAGGGATTGCTCGGCGAGGCGCTTGACGGCAGCGGCCGGCTGGTGTTCCTGGGCGGCGAAGCGGGCGTCGGCAAGACGACGCTCGCCGCGGCCCTGGCCGACGTTGCCAGTGTGCCGGTGCGGCGCGGCTCCTGCGACAACGTCACGACCGCCGAGGCACTGGGCCCGATCCTGGATGCCCTGCCCGAGCTGATCGCGGCGGTGGACGACGAGGCGGGTGTGAGCAGGCTCCGGCTGTTCAGGAACGTGCGCGAGGCGCTGTCCGGGTCTCCGATGCTGCTCCTGCTCGAGGACGTCCACTGGGCCGACGAGGCGACCCTGGACATCCTGCGCTACCTGGGCCGCCGCCTGGCCGGGGTCCGGCTGATGATCCTGGCCACGTTCCGCTCCGAGGAGGTGGGCCGTGATCACCCGCTGACCGTGGTGATGGGCGATCTGGCCGGGCTGCCCGGCGTCGTCCGGATGCAGCTGCCCCCGCTGACCGCCACGGGCGTGCGGCAGCTCCTGGACGCGGCGGGCTCGGCCCTGGACCCCGACGCGATATTCCAGCGCACCGGCGGGAACCCGTTCTACCTCACCGAGGTGCTCGCGGCCGGGGCCGACCCGGTCCCGGGCGGTCGCCGCGGCGCTGCGGCTCGGGGTCGTCGCGCCAAGATAGGGAACACGCCCCATGCGCGTCCCGGTCCGACTCGGGTTTCCTGGGCAGGCAGGCAACGAGCCTGCTCAGTAACTCGGGAAAGGAATCAACCATGGCTCTGTTCATGGACGCGCACACGCTGGGCGGCCCGGTCACCCTGGACGACGTGGCGAAGGCGCACGCCGCCGACCTGCAGACCCAGGACGCTCACGGCGTCCACTACCTGCGGTACTGGGTCGACCAGGAGAACGGCAAGATCTTCTGCCTGGTGGACGCGCCGGACGCCGACGCGGCGGCCACGGTGCACCGCGAGGCGCACGGGCTCGTCGCCGACGAGATCTACCCGGTCGCCGAGGGCGCCTGACCGCAGGCCGCAACTTCATGGCATCTCCACGCGGCTCCCGCCTGTCTTGCACAGGCGGGACCGATGCTGGTCTCGTCGCCGGCGAACGCCGAGGCGGCACGAGACGAGAGGACGTCGCCATGATGTACGGCAGGCTCACGGTGAACCCGGTCCACGCCGCGTGGAACACCGTAGCCCGGTTCGATGACTACGGGTCCGCCCAGCGGGCGGTCGACCGGCTCTCCGACGACGGGTTCCCGGTCGAGAAGCTCGACATCGTCGGGTCCGACCTGCAGCTGGTGGAGCGGGTGACCGGGCGGCTGACCAAGTGGCGGGCCGCGGCCGCGGGCGCGCTCAGCGGCATATGGGCCGGACTGCTGATCGGCATCTTGTTCGGCCTGTTCACCACCGGGCACGCCTGGCTGGCCGTGGTGGCGGCGGCTATCGGCTTCGGCGTGCTGTGGGGCGCGATCTTCGGGTTCGTGAAGCACCTCGCCACCCGCGGCGAGCGCGACTTCAGCTCGCTGCGCGGGCTCTCGGCGGCCCGCTACGACCTGATCGCGCGTGAGGGCGGCGCCGAGCAGGCCCGAACCGCGCTGGAGCGGGCCGGGTTGCTGCCCGCCGAGGCTCCGCTGACCTGACTCCGCACGAAAGTGATCCGCCGGCCCGGCGGGCGACGAACCCAGGGCAGAGGGGGGCGCTCGAGGGAGCGTCCTGAAGGTGACAGCCCAAGGAGTCCCGATGCCAGAAGCACTGATCCTGGAGTTCACCGGCGTGAGCGAGGCCGAGTACGCCGCCGTCAACAAGCACCTCGGCATCGACATGCAGACCGGCCAGGGAGACTGGCCCGCCGGGATGGTCTCGCACGCCGCCGGGGAGGCGGACGACGGCACGTTCATCGTGTCGGAGGTGTGGTCGTCGCGGGCGGACCAGGACGCGTTCATGACGTCGCGGCTCGGCGCGGCGCTCGCGGCCGGCGGTGTGACCGCCCCGCCCCGGGTCCGCTGGGTGCCGCTGGTGGGCTTCCACCAGTCGGTCGCCTGACGATTCCCGGCTGGCGAGCCTGCCGAGATGAAAGCCGGCGTGGCGGGGCTGAGCGGGACGCTGGCCCTGGTACTGCTGCTCCCGATGGAAGCGGGCGTGCCGATCCCGGTGCCCGCCGACCTGGTCATGTTCACGGTGGGGGAGAGGGTCGCGGCGGGAAAGTTCCCGCTGTGGCTGGCCGTGACCGGATTCGAGGTCATCGCCGTCCTCGGCACGACCGCGCTTTTCCTGGCGTGCCGGGGCCCCACCCAGCGCATCATCACGCGGTTCGGGCCGCGCCTCGGGCTCACCGAGGCGCGGCTGCGCCGGGCCGCTGACTTCGCCGAGACCCGGGGACGGCCCGGGCTGGCGCTGGGGCGCGGAACCCCGGGGCTGCGGACGCTCACGGTGATCGCCGCGGGCGTCTCGGGGCTGAAAGGACGCCGCGCGCTGCCCGCGCTCATCGTCGGGAGCAGTGTCTTCCTCCAGCTCCACCTGGTTCTCGGCTTGCTGCTCGGGCCGCTGGCCGACCGGGCCTTCGACCGGGCCAAGGGCCCGGCCCTGGTCGCGACGGCCGTGCTGGTCGCCGCCGTGGTGGTCTTCTGGCGGATCAGGAGGCGGAGCCAGGCGGCGGCGCCCGCCGCCTGGATGGAGGCGAGCTGCCCGGCGTGTATCGGCGTGAGCCTGCTGGCCGACCGCGTGCCCGGCCTGGCCGGGCTGACCGCGCCGGATCCGGTCCGCCCGGAACCAGGTGACGAGCAGAAAGTGCTGGTGAGCTAGGGCTAGTCGGCGCCTGCGGCCCGGATCGACGCCCGGATCGCGTCCTCCAGCCCTTCGAGCGGGATCTTCCCGTCGATGCGCTCGCCGTTGACGTAGAACTTCGGGGTCGCGTTGACGCCGTTCCTGAAGCCTTCGCGCACGTCAGCCTCTATCTTGGCGGCGTAGGCGCGGGCGGTGACCTCCTGCCGGAACCGCTCGGTGTCCAGGCTCAGGTCCCGGGCGTGAGACACCAGGGCGTCGAGGTCGAGGCTGGACGAGGGCCGCAGCAGGAGCTCGTACATCTCCCAGAACTTGCCCTGAGCGGCGGCGGCCTCGGCCGCCTCGGCGGCCTGCTCGGCGTGCGGGTGCAGCTGCTGGATCGGGAAGTTCCGGAACGCGAACAGGATCGAGCCCGGGTACAGGTCGAGCATCCGGTGCACGTCCCGGTACGCGCCCCGGCAGAACGGGCACTCGTAGTCGCCGTACTCCAGGACCGTGACCGGCGCTCCGGTCGGCCCGAGCGTGTGGTCGTCGGCGGTGACTTCCGGCACCGCGAAATCCTCCAACGCTGGCTCCTTACCTTTGTTGTGGCGGGAACGCTGACCGTTCGGGTCCATCGTGATCAAGATCACACTAAATCACGATCTCTGTCCTTATCTGAACACGCGGCCGCGCGTCCTAAAGACACCACGTATTCAGGCGCTGGAAATGGGGGGCCGTCATGACCAGGCTCATCCGCGGTGCGGGACTTGTGATCATAGCGGTGGTACTGGCCGGGTGCGGTTCAAATGCGGCTGGCTCAGCTGGGGCGGCCGGATCGCCCGGGCCGGCCAGCAGCAGCCCGGCACCGCAGACCGCCGCGACCGTGTCGCCGGCCGGGCAGCCGGCTGACGTCTCCCGCGCCTGCCAGCAGCCCGGGAAATACCTGACCGCGGTCAGGACGGCCAGGCACGCCGGCTACGACCGGGTGGTGTTCCAGTTCTCCGGCGGTCGCCCGGCCGTCACCGCCGAACGGGCCGCGGCGGTCTACGCCGATCCGAAGGGAACGAAGATCTCCCTGCCGGGCCGTTCCTTCCTGCATGTGGTCTTCCGCGGGGCCAGCGGGTTCTGCCCGCAGCCGGCCCACCGCACCTGGACCGGGCCGAACGTGCTGACTCCGCGCTACCCGCAACTGCTCGCGGTCGCGGCGGCGGGCGACTTCGAGGGCTACCTGAGCTTCGGCCTCGGCCTGTCCGCCCGGGGGCCGTATCACGTCTCCACCCTGACCGGCCCGGACCGGATAGTGATCGACGTCAGCCACGCCACATCCACCTGAGCCACGTCACATCCAGCTGATCAGCCTGGTATGGACCTGAGGATCCTCGCCAGTCCCATCCGCTTCTTCTGTATCCGTCTCCCTAACCAGTTCGATAATTGAAACCCTTACCGTGGTGGATTCGGGCTTGATGGTTGATTAGGGGGTCTATAGTGCACCAAATCAACCCCATAGCCCCGATCAACCACGATCTTTTTGTAGTCGGTCGCCTCACGAGCCCCACAGGAATCACTCATTCCAGTCCGGCCTGCAGCGACGACAGTGCCTGGGCGGCGTGGTCTCGCACGGCGGCTATGGTCATCCCGGTCGCCGCGGCGATCTCGGCCTCGGGCAGGTCCGCGAAGTACCGCAGGACCACTACCTCGCGCTGACGGGGGGACAGCGCCCGCAGCGCCGACATAACAGCCGAGCCCGGCTCGCCAGTACCCGAGCCCGCCTCGGCAGTACCCGAGGCCGGCTCGGCAGTATCCGAGGTCGGCTCGCCAGTACCCTCGGCTGGCCCCAGCGAGGGCACCGACCGCGACCGGTGTACCACCGACCAGCGCAGATAGGCCAGCGCGGCGTCGGCGTCTGGCTGCACATGCCACCGGCCGTGCACGGCGGCGAAGGC
>DAIOWL010000036.1:13541-15413 GCA_036758545.1 Streptosporangiaceae bacterium
GCGCGGCGTCGGCGTCTGGCTGCACATGCCACCGGCCGTGCACGGCGGCGAAGGCGTCCTGCACGATGTCTTCCGCGGTAGCGAGATCCGGTACCAGCAGGGCCGCGAGCCGGACCAGTACCGGGTAGTGCAGCTGGTAGAGCGCCGCCACCGCGTGGCTGGCGTCCTCAGCCGAGGCGTCACCCTCGGCCGGCGTGTCGTGCTCTGATTCGATGCCGTGCTCCGTTGAGGCGTCCTGTCCGTCTCGCGCGGCCGGGATGCGGTCCGCCCCCCAGGTCCTGGCGCTCGTCGGCTCGCGGCCAGGCCTGATCTTCATGGTCCGCATGATCGTTCTCTCCGGGGCACGCGACGGCGTCAGGGGCGGGTCCCTGACGCTCACTTGTATGAGCGGACCATGCCCGCAGCGCCAACAACTTTCCGGGGCCCAATCACCGTTCCCCGCCAGGCCCGTCGCGTCTGAGGCGCGTCAACCGGGGTACTTGCGGTCCAGGTAGGCGCGGGCGATGGCCGCGTCGATGGCCCCGGGAACCGGGACCACGCAGCTGGTGGCGTCGACGCTGCGCCGGGCGACCGCCTCCAGGCAGCGGGCCTGCAGGGCGAAGCCGAGGTCCATCGACTCGATGGAGTTTCCCAGCGGCCGCGGGCCGGCCAGGTTGAACATGTGCCCGCGGGAGAGCACGTGGACCCGCCTGCCGTCGGCGAGCTCCAGCGTGAGCAGGTCGTCCGGGTACTCGGTCGTGCCCGTCACCGCAGCCGCGCCGGCCAGGCCGGGGACGTCGATCTCGGCCGGGAAGTGCCCGGAGTTGGCCAGGATCACGCCGTCCCGCAGCAGCGGCAGGTCAGCGGCGGTCAGCACGTCGCGGGCGCCGGTGACGGTGATGATGAGGTCCGCGCTGGCGATGGCGGCGTCGCGCGGCGGTGTCCCGAACCCGTCCAGGTGCGCCCGGAGCCTGGTCACCGGATCGACCTCGACCACCGATACCCGGGCCCTGGCCGCCCGGAAGTTCGCCGCGACGCCGCGGCCGCAGGCACCGTAGCCGAATACGGTGACCTGCTCGCCGTTGGTGACCCGGTTGGTCATCCGCAGGTAGGACTCGAGCGCGCTCTGCCCGACGGCGTGCTCGTTCTCCGCGAACTGCTTGATCGGGCTGTCGTTGATGACCAGGATCGGCCGCCCGAGCTGGCCGCGGAGCGGCTCGAGCCGCATCCGGCCCGAGGTCGTCTCCTCGGTCCCGCCCAGCAGGCCCGGGTACGGGCGGTCCAGGTACCTGGCGAACAGGTCGCCGCCGTTGTCCAGGATCAGGTCCGGTTCGGCGGCTAGGACCTCGCCGAGGAAGCCGGCGTGTACCCCGCTGTCCTTGGTCGGCTCCCCGATGACGGTGACGCCCTCGGCCCGCAGCCGCTCCACCGCGTCCGGCTGGGTGGTGTTGAGGTTGCCGGTCGAGACCAGCCTGGCCCCTCCGTCGCGCAGCGTCAGCAGCAGCGCCACCGTCTTGGCCTCCAGGTGGATGCCGGTGCCGATGGTCAGTCCGTCGAACGGGCGGGTCCGCCCGAACTCCGCCGCGATGTCCCGCAGCAGACGGCAGTGCTCGCGAACCCAGTCGATGCGCGTTGAAATCACCTGGTCAGTCTCCCTTCAGAGCCGGACGCCGCCCGTCACACCGTAATACCCGCCCGGTCCGGGGCCCCGATCCCGGCCTGCCCATCGGGCTGGACTAGTCAGCGCGCTCCGGGGCATGATCATCTTCGTGCCGGTATCTATTTTCGAACACAAGCCCCAGCTCTGCCCATTCGGCCATCGGTTGTGGCCCGGGGGCGCCCAGGTCAGCTGGAAGCCCTGCATCTGCGCGGCCGCCCGGGAGGGGGCCGAAC
>DAIOWL010000036.1:15513-16698 GCA_036758545.1 Streptosporangiaceae bacterium
GCCCAGGTCAGCTGGAAGCCCTGCATCTGCGCGGCCGCCCGGGAGGGGGCCGAACGGGGCCGTGGCATGGGCCACGTCTGGGTGACCTGCCGCGCCTGCCATGATCAGCTCAGGCAGACCACGTTCTACGAGCCGCCGCACGACATCAGGCGCTCCAAGGCTGGTGCCTAGCCCTACTGGTCAGTCAAGATTTAAGACACGTAACGTCCTGAAGGCGGGGAAGAGTCAGAACCGTCACCAATCCGAAGGAGCGTCGATGAAGACCAAGGCGGCTGTCGTATACGAGCCCGGCAAGCGCATCGAGATCGAAGAGCTCGACCTGGACGGTCCGAAGGACGGCGAGGTTCTGATCCGCTACACCCACGCGGGCCTGTGCCACTCCGACATCCACATCGCACACGGCGATCTCCCGGCCCGGCTGCCCATGGTGCTGGGCCACGAGGGCGCGGGGATCATCGAGGAGATCGGACCGGGCGTGACCCGGGTGAAGCCCGGGGACCACGTGGTGCTCTCGTTCATCCCGAACTGCGGCGTCTGCCGCTACTGCTCCACCGGCCGGCAGTCCATCTGCGACATGGGCGCGACGATCCTCGAGGGCTACCTGCCGGGCGACCGGTGGCCGATCACCGGGCCCCGCGGCCAGTACGGCGCCATGTGCATGATCGGGACCTTCAGCCAGTACGGCGTGATCAGCCAGACCTCGGCCGTCAAGGTCGACGACGACCTGCCGCTGGACAAGGCCGTGCTGGTCGGCTGCGGCGTGCCGACCGGGTGGGGCTCCGCCGTGAACACCGCGAACGTCGCTCCCGGCGACACGGTGGCGATCTACGGCATCGGCGGCATCGGCATCAACGCGGTGCAGGGCGCCCGCTACGCCGGCGCGAAGAACGTCATCGCCATCGACCCGCTGGAGAACAAGCGCGAGAAGGCGATGGAACTCGGCGCGACCCACGCGTTCGCCACGGCCGAGGAGGCGCAGGCCGCCATCGCCGACATGACCAGGGGGCAGATGGCCGACTCGGCCATCCTCACCGTCGACCTCATGACGGCCGAGGTCGTGTCCGCCGGGTTCGACGCCATCGGCAAGGGCGGCACGGTCGTGGTGACCGGGCTGAACAAGCTGGAAATACCGACCGTCACGCTGTCCGGGTCCGTCCTGACCCTGTTCCGCAAGACGGTGAAGGG
>DAIOWL010000037.1:0-11893 GCA_036758545.1 Streptosporangiaceae bacterium
CGTTAAGAACAGCGCCTGCGAGCAATACCCCCTCACCTCGGGCTGCCGCTGACCGACAGCCCTCTCAACACGGCGTTCCCGCCTGTCGTTCAGGTAGAGGATCTGATGACCCGGCCTGCTGAGGATGACACGAAGATCGCCAGCCAGGCGGAGTTCCGGCGCCTGATCGTGCAGCTGGGCATCGCGATGGTGGCGGCTGGGGACGCCGTCGACATCATCGAGGAATCGCTGCGCCGGATCGTCGCCGCCTACGGCGTGACCGGCCTGCAGATCGCGCTGCTGCCCACCTCGCTGTTCGTGCAGACCGGCACGGGTGATCGCGCCCACGTGCAGTTCAGCTCGCAGGTGGCGCCGCCGCTACGCCTGGACCAGATCGACGGGCTGTACCGGCTGGTCAGGCAGCTCGAGCGGGCTGAGCTGACCGTGAGCGAGGGACGGCGGAAACTCGGCGCTGTTTATCACCGGCAGCCGACGTTCCGGTGGCCGGTACGGACCGCCGGTCACGCCGTGCTGACCGTTGGCCTGGTCCTGTTGCTCCAGCCGACGCCGGGCGGGATCGCCGCCGCGTTCGCGCTCGGCCTTCTCATCGGCGTGCTCAAACTGGCCCGGCTCCCGACCCTGATGTTGATCTTCCCGATCATCGCGTCGTTTCTCACGGCCGCGGTCGTCTTCGGATCAGCCAGGTACCTGCACATCGACAACCCCATCCGGCTGCTGGTGGCCCCGCTGGTCACCTTCCTGCCCGGCGGGCTGCTGGCCATAGCCACCATGGAGATCGCTGCCGGGCAGATGGTCTCCGGAGCGAGCCGCCTGGTCAACGGGTTCGTGCAGCTGGCGCTCCTGGCGTTCGGTATCATTGCCGCCGGCGCTCTGGTCCGGGCGTCACCGGCTGACTTCTCCGATCACCAGGTCGCCGGACTCGGTGCCTGGGCGGGCTGGGCCGGGGTCATCGTATTCGCGCTCGGCGTCTACCTGCACTTCTCGGCGCCGCTTCGCTCACTGCCGTGGATGCTGCTGGTTCTGTATGTCGCCTTCGCAGGCCAGGCCATCGGCGATGCCCTGTTCGGCGGCCAGATCAGCGGGTTCTTCGGCGCCGTGGTGATGACGCCAGTGGTTCTCTGGGTGGAGCGATTGCCGAATGGCCCGCCGAAGCTGGTCACCTTCCTGCCGGCCTTCTGGCTGCTGGTACCCGGCGCCACCGGACTGATCGGGGTCACCCAGATCGTCGGAACCGGGTTCGACGTGACCTCGCGGGCGCTAACCGACGTGCTCATCACCATCATCTCGATCTCCCTCGGCGTCCTGATCGGCGCCGCGGCCCACCGCACGGCAGACGCCGGGCTCCGCCGGCTCTCCCGGACATTCCCCTCAGCTGACAGCACACCACCGGACGTGACCTCAACCAGCGGTGGATTAGGGGCTAATAATTCACGCGGATTTCTGGACCGGCGGAGTCAGTCGCGCCTTCACCCCGTTGGCATGATGCTTGCTGCGGACCGCGAATGGCAGCGTGAAAGTGCAGGAAGACCGAAGTCGAGGTCCCGTCGATTCCGCGGTACAGGGATGACGATGTTGCCGCGGCGTGCTCAGATGACGCTTAACGGAGCCAGCGCTGTTTGCCGCCCGGAACCGGCGGAGGAGGTCCGGTCGCCACGGCCAAGAATCGGTCCGGGGCGCAGCGATGTAGCAACCGCTCGCCGATGAGCCGCTACCTTGCCTGTTATCCGTTCAAGATCCGGGTCTTCTGCTGGTCGAACTCGGCCTGGGTCAGCACGCCCGCTGACAGCAGCTCGCCGAGTTGCTTCAGCTGGGTCAGCCGCTCGCCCATATCGGGCGGCTGAAGCGGCGCGGCCGGTGCCTGCGGTTCCGGTGCCGCCGCAACGGGTGCTTGCGGTGGCGGTGCGGGCGGTGCGGCGGCCGCCGCGTTCTGATCCTGCGCAGCCCAGCGTTGCTGCTGCCTGCGCTGTATCCGACCGTGCACGGAGCTGGCGACAGCCACCTTGGCTGCGGTCTTCAGTATGCCCATCATCATCTCCTCTTCTTCTCAGGAAGGTTCCGTCGCATCCAGCGCAGCGACCACGTCGCTGGCTGATATCCCGCCGTCGGCGATGAAGCGCGCACCGTCGCGCCGCCAGGTGCTGACCAGGCTCAGCACCCACCGGTTCTCGTAGACGACGACCGCGGCGACGCTGCCGGGCAGTATCGCGGCGGCGATCTCGTCGACATCGGCGCGATCGAGCAAGCCGGATGACGCCCCCTTCCAGGCGCTCAGGTCGACGCCGCCCGGGTTGGCGAGCTCGCCGACGTCGACCTTGCCGGTGTTGCCCGCGGAATCTTTTGCGATGAATTCCAGATCCAGGATGTCGATGACGCTCCGGTCGGCCAGGGACAGCAACTGCTCGAAGCCCGGGGCGCTGATGTTCCCGCCGGGGAACTCGATCGCGAGGAAGTCGATCGGGCCCAGTTCATTGGCCGGATCAGGTTCGGTCGGTGCCGACATGAGTTCTCCTGTCGAAGTGCCGTGAATTGATAGCTGCCGAGATGGACAAGGTCCTCATGAGCGGTCACCCCATCGCTGCGTCTGGCCGCTGGGATCGTCAAGCCCTTGCCAAGACTGTCTGGAGGCTTATTCCAGACGTTAGAAGCGGAGCCATGGGGGGTCATCAACCCGTTGGGGTGAGAAACCGGTCGTAGCATGACCGCATGGCCGGGTTCGAGCTGGCGGAGCGCGGTGGCCGGAGGCGGAACGCACGCCTAGGCGGCTGCTCGTGGTACCGATGGGGTCGCTGGAGCAACACGGGCCGCACCCTGCCGCTCGACACCGATACCAGGATCGCCAAATCGCGTTAACACGCGGTGACGCCAGGACGTCAGCCCAGTCCGTTCGGGACACTGGTTTCCAGGAAAAAGCGCTAGGTTGTGGCAGTCGCCAGTTCGCTGGTCACGGCGGGCCACGCCCGCGGCTAGCCGAAGATGGGGAGCTGATGGACCGGTCCAGGCTCGAGGCGTTCAGCGACGGCGTCTTCGCCGTCGCGATCACGCTGCTCGCGCTCGATCTCACTGTGGCCGGACCCGCCGGGCATGGCTCCCTGGCCGATCAGCTGCACGAGAAATGGCCGGCCTTCCTGGCTTACCTGATCAGCTTCTTCATGATCGGCATCATCTGGGTCAACCACCACGTGCTGGTCAGGTCCATCATCAAGGCGGACCGGCTGCTGTTGTTCCTCAACCTGGTGCTGCTGCTGTTCGTGGTGCTGATCCCGTTCGCCACCGCGACCGTGGCGGATTACTTTTCCCTGCACGACTGGGACACGCAGGTCGCGATGATGCTCTACGGCGGCGTCTTCCTCGGCATGTCGGCCAGCTTCGGCGCGATCTTCGAGTGGACGCTGCATGGCCAGCGCGTGAGCCAGCCGCTGCCGCCCGAGCGGCACTGGCCGGCCCGGGCGCGGTTCGTCGGCGGCGGGCTGGTGTACGTACTAGCCATCCTGATCGCGCTGGTGAGCGATGTCGCCTCGTTCGTGCTGATAGCCGCGGTCGCCGTGTACTACATACTCGAGCGCACGCCCAGCTCCGCCGGTCAGGACGGCTCGGCGGGCGACCAGCCGGCGGCCTGACGAGCTTGACGAGCTACCGAGATGAATAGTTGCCATTAAGCAAGTGTCTGGGGCTAGACTGGGTTAACGTGCGGCAAAGCGTTGACTCGGGACACGTGAACGGTTCAGCCCCGGCTACCGGCGGGCGGCCGGACCGGTACAGGTGGATCGCCCTGTCCAACACCACGCTGAGCATGACCATGGCCACGATCGACGCCTCGATCGTGATCATCGCGATGCCGGCCATCTTCCGCGGCATCCACCTGAACCCGCTCGACCCGGGCAACATCAGCTACCTGCTGTGGATGATTATCGGCTACCTGCTGGTCCAGTCGGTGCTGGTGGTGACGCTGGGCCGGCTCGGCGACATGTTCGGCCGGGTGAAGATCTACAACCTGGGCTTCGTCGTCTTCACGCTGGCCTCCATCGCGCTCTCGCTCGACCCGCTGACCGGCACCGACGGGGCGATGTGGCTGATCGGCTGGCGCTTCGTGCAGGCGTTCGGCGGGGCGATGCTGATGGCGAACTCGGCCGCGATCCTGACCGACGCGTTCCCGGCTAACAAGCGCGGCATGGCGCTGGGCGTCAACCAGATCGCCGGGATCTCCGGGCAGTTTGTCGGGCTGCTGCTCGGCGGCCTGCTGGCCGCCTGGGACTGGCGCCTGGTGTTCTGGGTGAACGTGCCGTTCGGGCTGTTCGGCACGGTGTGGGCGTACAAGAGCCTGCGCGAGATCGCCACCACCCGGCGGGCCAAAATCGACTGGATCGGGAACGTCCTGTTCGTGCTTGGCCTGGGCGCCCTGCTCGTCGCGATCACCTACGGGATCCAGCCGTACGGCGGGCACCCGACCGGGTGGACCAACCCGTGGATCATCACCGGGCTGGTCGGCGGGGCCGCGGTGCTCGTGGTGTTCTGCGTCGTCGAGACCAAGATCGCCGAGCCGATGTTCCAGATGAGCCTGTTCAAGGTCCGGGCGTTCGCGGCCGGCAACCTGGCCAGCCTGCTCGGCTCGATCGCCCGCGGCGGGCTGCAGTTCATGCTGGTCATCTGGCTGGCCGGGATCTGGCTGCCGCTGCACGGCTACGACTTCGCGGTCACCCCGCTGTGGGCCGGGATCTACATGCTGCCGCTCACGGCGGGGTTCCTCATCGCCGGACCGATCTCGGGCACCCTGTCCGACCGGTACGGCCCGCGGCCGTTCGCGACCGCCGGGCTGCTGCTGGCCGCGCTGTGCTTCGGCGGGCTGATGCTGCTGCCGGTGAACTTCTCCTACTGGCTGTTCGCGCTGCTGATCCTCGGCAACGGGGTCGGCTCCGGGCTGTTCGCCTCGCCGAATACCTCCGCGATTATGAGCTCGGTGCCGGCCAGACACCGGGGTTCGGCCTCGGGCATGCGGTCCACCTTCCAGAACTCCGGCATGGCCCTGTCCATCGGCATCTTCTTCTCGCTGATGATCGCCGGGCTGGCCTCGACCCTGCCGCGCACGCTGACCAGCGGCCTGACCGCCCAGGGCGTGCCCGCCGCGGTGGCCACGCACGTCAGCCACCTGCCCCCGGTGAGCACGATGTTCGCCGCGCTGCTCGGCTACAACCCGATCCAGAACCTGCTGGCGCCGTCGCACGTGCTGGCGCACCTGCCGGCGCACAACGTCGCGGTGCTCACCGGCAGGCAGTTCTTCCCGCACCTGATCTCGGCGCCGTTCCACCACGGCCTGGTCATCGTGTTCACCGCGGCCGCGATCATGTCGGTGACCGGCGCACTGGTCTCGCTGCTGCGCGGCAAGCGGTTCTACTACGACGACAAGGTGCCGTCCGCAGGCGGTTCGGCCGCCATGGTCCCGAACGGCCTTGGCCTTTCCTCCCCCGCGCCGGGCATGAGCGGCGACACGCCAACCGCCCCGGCCAGGAGGGATACCGAGAGCGCGCCCGGCGGGTAAAGTGGACGTGTGCCCCGCTATGAGTACCGCTGCCGCGCCTGCGGTGACACGTTCGAGCTGAACCGGCCGATGGCCGAGTCGTCGGCTCCGTGCACCTGCCCGCAGGGCCACGACGACACGGTGAAGCTCCTGTCGACGGTCGCAGTAGGCGGCCTCGCGTCCGGCCGTCCCTCCGCTGCGTCCGGCGGCGGCTGCTGCGGCGGAGCCTGCGGCTGCGGTTAGCTGTTCACTGATCTCCGGAGCTCAGCAGCTCGGTAAGGGCGTGGATATCCGCCATGTCCTTGGGCCGCAGTAGCATCTGCTTGGGCCTTTGATATCCATTCCGAGAAGATCTGGATCCGGCCATGGTCCAGATGGAATGCCGGGCTGCCGCTGATCGTTCCGACGGCCGGGACGCCGAGTTCAGACGCCCGGCGCCACGCGGCGCCGCGGGCTACGACATCCAGGTCGCTGACGCTCTGACGGAGGCCATGGGCCAGCAACGGGGCACTGCCGAAGATGACGAAGTCGTCGCGTTCCAATTCGAGATTAACCAGGTGGCAGATGAGCGGATTTCCGAGGACATCTGTGATCTTCGGCGCGTTAGTCATCGTCAGCATCCCGGTGGTCCGCTGGATGCCATTGATCCGCCGTTATCCTTACCAGTCGCGCGAGAGTATTCAGGGGATAGGCGCGGGATGGTGCGGGCGTACCTTCCAGGACAGGGGTCTCGGCCCCCGGCTAGTACCCAGCTTGTGCCCTGGACTCGCCGCAGTGCCCTCCGGAGGCACGCGCGGCCCTGCCCGCAGCGCCCTCTGGGGGCGTGCGCAGACCTGCCCGCCGCGCCCTCCGCGGGCGGCCCGGCCCGCGTTTTAATCATTTTTAATGTTGCTTTCTGCATGTAACCGGCTCAAGCTAAGCACAATGAAGCACTGGGGATGCGCGTGACCTCGCACAAGCCGTCTGCGTTCCGAGCGGCGACTGCCCCCACCATCGAGAAATGCCGGGACCAGCTTTCGGAGCAGGTGAGGAGATCGAATGAAATCACGGCTGATGGCCGCGGCCGCGATCGGCGCCGCGGCGCTCGCCGCCGTCGCGGGCTGCGGATCGAGCAGTAGCAGCAGCAGCGCGTCGAGCAACGGCAAGGTGACGCTGACCTTCTTCGGCGCCGACTACGGCACCGGGCCGTCCAATAGCACGACCAAGTACTGGAACGCCGTGGCCACGGCCTTTCACCAGGCGCACCCGTCGATCACGGTCAACGTCCAGACGGTGAACTGGACGGACTTCCCGACCAAGTCCGCCACGCTGATCCAGAACAAGCAGTATCCGGACATCATGGAGGGCAACCCGGCGCCGCCGTACGCCCAGTCCGGTCTCATCTACCCGGTGTCCGATGTGCTGTCCTCGAGCGTGGCCAGCAACCTGATCCCCAAGTTCCTCAAGGACGGCCAGTACCAGGGCGTCAACTACGGGATCCCGTTCACGACCAGCACCCGGGCCATGTACTACAACAAGAAGATATTCGCGACGGCCGGCATCTCCGCCCCGCCGAAGACCTGGGCCGAACTCCAGGCCGACGCGGCCAAGATCAAGGCCAAGGGCAACATCGGCTACGGCATGCCGCTCGGCAGCGAGGAGGCGCAGGCCGAACTGCTGCTGTGGTTCCTCGGCAACGGCGGCGGCTACCTGAGCTCCGGCGGGAAGTACGACATCAACAGCCCGCAGAACGTCGCCACACTGAACTTCATGAAGCAGCTGGCGGCCTCGGGTGACACCCAGCCCAACCCGGGCGGCACCGACCGCAAGACGGTCTGGGCCCAATTCGCCCAGGGCAAGATCGGCATGGTGCTCGGCTCCCCCGCCGTCATCCCGATCATCCAGCAGGCCGGCGTGCTCAAGCCCGCGGACTACGGCACGGCGGACGTGCCGGGCAAGACCGCTCCGCTGAGCGACACGCTGGGCGTCCACGACGACATCGTCGCGTTCAAGGCGGCCGGCACCAGCCACCAGGCCGCGATCAAGCAGTTCCTGGACTTCGTCTACCAGGACAAGTGGCAGCTGCAGTTCGACAACGAATACGACCTGCTGCCGGCCACGCAGAGCGCGGCGACCGAGATGGCGAAGAACCAGGCGTTCGCCGCGTTCCTCGGTAACATCACCAACTCGATCAACTACCCGTCGCTGGCGAACTGGACGTCGGTCGAGAACATGATCAAGACCCAGGTCGGTCAGGCCATCACCGGCAACCCGTCGCAGGTCCTGGGCGCGATCCAGCAGACGGCCAGCAGCGGCAGCTGAGCCCGGCCGGAGCATGACGCGGCGGCCCGGGTAGCGTCCCGGGCCGCCGCCCTGCCGTCCCACGCCGCCCTTAGGAGACCCCGATGTCGGACATCACCGCGGCCGAGCCTGGACCTCCGGCCGGAGCACCGAAGCCGGGCCCGTCCGCCGGGCCGCCGGGCCGGCCGTCGAGGCGGCACAGGCTGGCCGCCCTGGAGCCGCTGCTGTGGATCGGGCCCGCGATCGCCCTGATCGCGGTCGTCGTGCTGTGGCCGATCGTGACGATGGTCCAGACGTCGTTCCAGAACATCACCCCGCTGGGCATCACGATCGGGTCCGCCGGGCTGAGCAACTTCAGCCAGGTGTTCAAGAACCCGAACCTGCCCGGCATCCTGGTGCGCACGGTGATCTGGGTGGCCGCGACGGTGGCCATCACCATGGTGATGTCGCTGGGCCTGGCCCAGCTCTACAACCAGCGCTTCCCCGGCAGGCGCTTCGCCCGGTGGGCGATCATCGCGCCGTGGGCAGCCTCGGTGGTGATGACCGCGCTCATCTTCCGCTGGGTGCTGCAGCCGGAGAACGGCGTCGTGAACGTGTTCCTGCACCAGCTCGGCCTGGTGCGGTTCAACTCCAACCAGGCCGACTGGCTGGGACGGCCGGACAGCGCCCTGGTCTGGATGATCGGCGTGGCGGTCTTCGTCTCGCTGCCATTCACCACCTACGTGGTGCTGGCCGGGCTGCAGTCCATCCCGGACGAGCTGTTCGAGGCCGCCAGGGTCGACGGCGCCTCGTCCTGGCACGCCTACCGCCGGATCACTCTGCCGCTGCTCCGGCCGGCGTTCCTCGTCGCCCTGGTCATCAACCTGATGAACGTGTTCAACTCGTTCCCGATCATCTGGGAGATGACGCGGGGCGGCCCCGGCTACGAGACCAGCACCACCACGGTGTTCATGTACGACCTGAAGGGGACCTTCGTCGGGCAGGCGGCGGCGATGTCGATCGTCAACTTCACCCTGGTCGTGGTGATCGTCCTGGTGTTCCTGCGGCTGAACCGGTGGAACCGTCAGGAGGCAGCCTGACATGGCCGTCCGCACAGGTACCTCGCGCAGGCAGGCCGCCCGCAAGCAGCCAGCACCGCACCCGGCCGCCGGCCGCGGCGACCGCCGGCTCCCCTCGCTGCGGACGGCGATCATCGCGGCCGTCGCCTACGTCGTCGCCGTCATCTTCCTGCTGCCGTACCTCGAGATGCTGATCACGGCGGTGCGGCCGCAGCGCGAGCTGTACGAGCCGAACTACCTGCCGCACCACTTCGCCTGGTCGAACCTCACCAACATGTGGGGCGCCGCGTTCGGCATCACGTCGGCCGTGCGGGTGAGCCTGGAGATCGCCGGCGGCACCACGCTCCTGGTGCTGCTGGTTTCGCTGCCCGCCGCCTACTACACGTCCCGGCACCGGTTCCGCGGCCGCGCCGCGTTCCTGATCCTGGTGCTGGCCACCCAGATGCTGCAGCCGACCGCGCTGATCGTCGGCATCTACAAGGAGTTCCTCGGCTTCGGGCTGCTGAACCTCAACCCGGTCTGGTCGCTGATCCTCGTCAACGCCGGCTTCAACCTCGCCTTCGCGGTCTGGATCCTCAACGCCTACATCGGGTCGATCCCGGTCGAGCTCGAGGAGGCGGCCATGGTGGACGGCAGCACCCGGCTGGGCGCGCTGTTCCGGGTCACGCTGCCGCTGGCGATGCCCGGCGTGGTGACGGCACTGATCTTCACCTTCATCGCGGCGTGGAACGAGTTCATCTCCGCGCTCGCCCTCACCACCAACGGCAGCGACTACCCGCTCACGGTGCGCCTGGACTCGTTCATCGGCCAGTACACGGTGGACTGGCAGCACCTGTTCGGCGCCTCCGTCGTGGCCACGATCCCGGTGTTCATCCTGTTCGCCCTCATCGAGGGCCGCGTGGTCGGCGGCCTCACCGCCGGCTCGGTCAAGTAGCCCGGGTCAGGTACGCAGCCTGGCCGCGGTGGCCCTGGCCCACCGCGTGGTGCAGACCAGGCCGAGCAGGAGCACGATGTAGCCGCAGCCCGCGAGGATCCACCAGCCCGTGTGCGCGGCCCGGACGAAGCCGGCCTGCATCGACCCGCGCATGCTGGCCGCCAGCACCGAGCCGACGATGGCCACGCCCAGCGACTGGCCGAGCTGGCGGCTGGAAGAGTTCATGCCGGAGGCCATGCCCGCCTGGGTCTTCGGCACCCCGGACATGACCCCGTTGGTGATCGGCGAGCTCACCATGCCGGCCCCGATCCCGAACAGGGCGTAGGTGACGATCAGGTAGGTGTGCTCGGTGGTGCCGGTGAGCCGGGACAGCGCGGCACTGCTGATGGTCAGCGCGGCGCCGGCGATGACCAGCGGAATCCGCGGGCCCCGTTTGGCCACCATCCGCCCGGCCAGCGGGGCGCACAGGGCCATGACCACGGGCATCGGCAGGATGGTCAGTCCGGCCTGCAGCGCGGACAGGCCCCGGACGTCCTGCAGGTACAGGGTGGACAGGAACAGGAAGCCGGCCATGGCGGCGATCGCGCAGACCGCGCTGAGGTTGGCCCCGGCGAACGGGACGCTGCGGAAGAACCTGAAGTCGACGATGGGCTCGGCCCGCCGGGGCTCATAGGCGAGGAGCACCGCGAGCGCGGCCACCGATAGCGCGAAGAAGCCGAAGATCTCCGGCGAGCGCCAGCCGAGCCCGGGACCCTCGATGATCGCGTAGGCGAGCGAGCCGAGCATGACGATGATGAGGAACTGGCCCACTGGGTCGGCGCGGCGCGACCGGGGCGCCCTGGAATCCGGCAGGAACAGCGCGGTCAGCGAGACCGCGGCCAGCCCGACCGGGATGTTCGCCCAGAAGATGCCGCGCCAGCCGACCGTTCCGACCAGGACGCCACCCAGCACCGGGCCCAGCGCCATGGACAGGCCGAAGACGCCATCCCACACGCCGATGGCCCGGGCGCGTTCGGCCGGGCGGGTGAAGGTGTTCGTGATGATGCCGAGCGCCGCGGGGTTGAGCATCGAGCCGCCGGCACCCTGCAGGATCCGGAAGCCGATCAGCCAGCCCAGGCCTGGCGCCAGGCTGCACAGCCAGGAGCCGAGGGTGAACAGCGAGAGGCCGACCTGGAAGATGGTCCGCCGCCCGATCCGGTCGGCGACCGCGCCGGAGAACATCAGCAGCGCGGCCAGCGTGATCGTGTAGGCGGCGACCGTCCACTGCAGGCCGGAGACGCCGGCGTGCAGGTCCTGCCCGATGTCCGGCAGCCCCACGTTCACGATCGTGTTGTCCAGGCCCACCATGAACAGGCTCATGCAGCAGACAGCGAGCATCAGGCCGCGGCGACCGCGGCCCGTGGCGGGCCGTGGCACCTGAGCAGCGGGACGGGATTCCGGAACGGCGGGCTGGGATCCCGGAGTGGCGCGCTGGGGCTCCGCAACGGCGGGCGGCCGCGGGCGCGCGCCCGCGGCGAGGCCTGGGTAGGGATGCGGTCCCCCGGCCGGATCCGGTCCCGTGACAAGCTCGAGTCCCAGGACGGGCACAGGCAGCCGTTCTGGTAGTCGAGCAGGCACGTTACGTGACCTCCGGTGAGCGGACTTCGCTGCTGCCTGCATCGTGCGAACCCCTCAGGTCGTACTCGCCGCGGACGAGTACCGCCTACTTATGACACGTCCGGCGCTGGACCGTGGTTCGGGCTCATCGCGGATGAATCCGACCAGGTGATCGGGAGTTTGTCGACCCCGTAGACGCCCTCGACCCCGCCCAGCTGCGGCGGCCCGTCCAGGGCCAGTCCTGGCGTGCGCGGCGCGAGGAACGCCAGCGCCTCCTCGAGCTCGGCCCGGGCCAGGTTCGCGCCCAGGCAGTAGTGGATGCCCGCGCCGAAGGTGAGCAGCCGGCTCTCGCGCGGCGCGGTGATGTCGAAGTTCTCGCCGTCCTCGTCCTGGCGGTTGGCCCGCTCCGCGCAGACCGCCACGATCGTGCCCGCCGGGAACACGACGTCGCGGTGCTCGACCTGCTCCAGGCAGATCCGTGCGGTGAACGGCGTGACCGGCTCGAACCGCAGC
>DAIOWL010000037.1:11993-16584 GCA_036758545.1 Streptosporangiaceae bacterium
TCGCGAGCCGCCAGCAGGTCGCTGATCAGGTCGTCGCCCGGCGCCGCGCGCTTGGCTTCGAGCAGGCCGGTGACGTAATCCCGGACTTCGGTGACCGCCCGCTCGATGTCGTCCCGGTTCATCTCGAGCGCCCGGATGTCGAACTGCCGCTGCACCCAGCTGGACCAGGTGTGCAGCTGCTCCGCGTGCTGGTGCGGGGCCCCGAGCACGGTCGCGATCGTCAGCGACGGATACGGCCGCGCCACCGCGGCCACGAAGTCGCACCCCCCGTGGGCGGCGGGCTGTGCCCACAGCTGCTCCAGGAAGCCCCGCATCACCGGCCGCCAGCGATCCGCCGCGCGGGGCGTGAGCGCCGGGCCGACCAGGGCCCGCAGCCGCCGGTGCTGCTCTCCGCCGAGGTTCAGGATGTTGGCGTCGATGTGCTCGGCCAGCGGGCCGCTGGTCACGCCGAAGAACTCGGCGAGCTGACGGCCGGGGAACGCGGTCTTCCGCGACCGCAGGAAGAACTCCCCGGCGTCGTGGTCGAGGACCATATAGGCCAGTGGCGACTTGGCCAGCCAGCCGCGCTGACGGGTCTCGGCGAGCTGCTGGTGATAGCGGTCGGCCGAGAAGTCAGGTGCGGAGTAATCGAACACAGGCAGGTCAAGTTCGGACACAAGGTTCATAACAGATATGACGGTACACCGTCGCAGCATGTAGTCAAGTGGCTACGATTAGCATTTCCGCACCGTTTCGCCCTGCATGACCGGCGTCCGCAGTCTAGATTTGCTAGCTAGCGGGCTGTTGTACAAGGTAGCTACGTGCCAAGGGGGGAGGGGTAAGCCATGAGCCGCAGGCTTCTACAGCTGGTCATTCCGGTGACTCCGGAGCGCAGGATGTTCCGGGTTCATGACCCGTCTGTCGACCCGGACGCCCCGGGTGGTCCACTGGCTCCGGTAGGCGCGCTCATCAGCACCAACCGCGAGCAACTCTGGGTCGGCAGCCTGCAGGAGGACATCGACGTCCGGCTCGTGCTCGAAGAGTGGGACGAGGCACCGCCGCCGTGCGGCGACGCGTGGGACGAAGAGGCCAAGGGCAGCATCTACCTGCGCGGGCAGCTGAGTATCAGCATGGGCCTAGCCGGCACCGCGGTCCGCGGGCTACGGCTCGCGGGCGGGGTCGGGGACTACTCAGTCCGTGTTTACGCCGGCAACCGCGATCAGGTGACGCGCCGCTATGCGCAGCTTTTCGACCGGCACCGCAATCCGCTCAGTGACGAGTTCCAGCAGGAGAAGAAGACCCTTGAGGGCCTCGAACGCTACCTCGTCCAGCTGTGGCGGGAGTCCTTAGCGAGCCACGGTCCCCCGCCCGCGGCTCCCCATCGCCCCGAAGGGGGTTACGGGCTGGCGGCTGACGACACGACATGGTCCGCCGCCTGACCCTCGGTCGGCTTGGCCTGACCGGTGCCGGTGCTAGCCCCGGCTGAGGACGGTGCCGCCGAGGCGGCACCGGTTGCGCTGGCACCCGTGGTCGCCGACGCGAGCGGGGAATTGCGCGGCTGGCCGCCGGTCCCGGTGGACGCGACCGACACGTTGCTCGGGGTTCCCGCGGTCGCCTGGGTGGACGGACGATCGCTGTGCGCGCGGAACGGGATCATCGCGTAGACCATGAGCGAGACCATCGCGACGAGCAGGACCGTGAACAGCGAGCCGATGATGCGCGCCCGGGGGGAACGCAGGATGCGGGACGGCCCGGGGCGCCGGAAGGCCGTCATGCAGGTGGCCAGCCCAGGATCGTCAGTCGCGAGCCGCCGCTCGATCTCGGCGAGCTCACGCTGCTCGTCCGCCGACAGCGCCATTCAGCAACCTCCACGTCGTGTACCGGGTGGGTACCCTCTCACTATCTCTCAGGAGCCGGTCTTTATCCAATCGTTCTGGCTTCGTACTTCGCCCGTTTTCTTTCCGACCGCCCGGCAGCCCCGCGCCGGGCGAGGTTGAATACTTCCGGCGAGCCAGCGGGCAACACCCTTGCGATCATCGAACAACCATTCTATCGTGTTCGGTATGCGCTGGGACAATCTGCGGCTCGATGAGCCGCTGGAAGCCGCGGAGGGCGGGGACCTTTTCACCGCGCCCCAGGACCGGGCGCTCCCGCTGATCGAGCGCGGCGCGGTCGCCCGCACCTTCGATACGCCGGGTTTCCGTGGCATGACGTTCTTCGAGGTGCAGGCTAAGTCCGTGGTGAACCGGGTGCCGGAGGCCTCCCGGATGCCGTTCAAGTGGACGATCAACCCCTACCGGGGCTGCCAGCACGCCTGCGTGTACTGCCTGGAAGGCGAGACGCCGATTCTCATGGCGGACGGCAGGACCAGGCCCCTGGCTCAGCTGCGGGCCGGGGACGGGATCTACGGAACGGTCCGGCGGGGCAGCGGCCGCGAGTACGTGCGTACCACCGTGCTGGCGCACTGGTCCACGGTCAAGCCCGCCTACCGGGTCCTGCTCGAGGACGGCACTCAGCTCGTCTGCAGCGGCGATCACCGCTTCCTGACCGAGCGCGGGTGGAGGTACGTCACCGGGGGCGGGTTCGGCGGGCTACGGCGGCGCCCGCACCTGTCGGCCGGCCAGGCCCTGATGGGCGCCGGCGGCTTCGCCGAGCCGCCCAAGCAGACCGCGGCCTACCGGCGCGGGTACCTGTGCGGCCTGATCCGCGGCGATGGCAGCGACGGCCACTACGCCTATCCCCAGCTCGACCGGCCCGCCGACCGCACCTTCCTGTTCCGGCTCCCGCTGGGGGGTCAGGAGAACCGGGAAGGGCTGGCCAGGACGGCCGGCTACCTGGCCAGGGCGGGCATCGGGTGCGTCGGCTTCAGCCTGCCCGACGAGACCGGCACGGCGGGGCATGCCGGGCGCCGGGAGCTGACGGCGGTCCGCACCGGCAGCGCCGAACAGGTGCGGACGCTCGGCTGGCTGCTGGACTGGCCGGACGATCCGGCCCCGGACTGGCACAAGGGCTTCCTGGCGGGCGTCTTCGACGCGCACGGAAGCTACCGGGACGGGATCCTGCGGCTGGCTCCGGCCGATCCGGCGATCAACGGCTGGCTGGTGTTCTCGCTGGAATCCCTCGGCTTCGGCTACGCGGTGGAACGGCCGGCCGGACGCGCGTGTGTCCGGGTGCGCGGCGGCCTCGGCGGGGCGCTGCGGTTCTTCCACACGACCGATCCCGCCGTCACCACGCGGCGGTCGATCGAGACCGCGGCGGTAGAGACCGGCGACGGCCTCCGGGTGACCGGCGTCGAGCGGCTCGGGCTGCAGGTGCCGATGTACGACATCACCACCGGGACCGGCGATTTCATCGCCAACGGCGTCGTGAGCCACAACTGCTTCGCCAGGAAGTCGCACACCTACCTGGACTTCGACGCGGGCGCGGACTTCAACACCCGGGTGGTGGTCAAGGTCAACGCGCCCGAGCTGGTCCGCAAGAAGATGACCTCGCCGAGCTGGCAGGGCGAGCACATTTCGGTGGGCATGAACGTGGACTGCTACCAGCGGGCGGAGGGGCGCTACCAGCTGATGCCCGGCATCATCCGAGCGCTCAGGGACGCGGCCAACCCGTTCTCCATCCTGACCAAGGGCACGCTGATCCTCAGGGACATCGACCTGCTCGCCGAGGCCGCCGAGGTCACCGAGGTAGGGCTCAACGTCTCCGCGGGCTTTGTCGACAAAGACCTATGGCGATCAATCGAGCCGGGGACGCCCGCGCCCGGGCGGCGGCTGGAGGCGTGCGCGGCGCTGAACGAGCGCGGGCTTCGCTGCGGCGTCCTCATGGGCCCGGTGGTGCCGTTCCTGTCCGACTCCCCCGCCCAGCTCGACGCGGCCGTCGGGCAGATCGCCGCGACAGGCGCCACCCACGTCACGCCCATCGTGCTGCACCTGCGCCCGGGCACGCGCGAGTGGTTCTTCGCCTGGCTGCGCGCCCAGCACCCGGAGCTGGTCGACCGGTACCTGGACCTGTACGGCCACGGCGCCTACGCCCCGAAGGCCTATCAGAACCGGATCGCGGGCCAGGTCCGCGAGCTCGCCGACAAGCATGGCATCGGCCGCCCGCGCCGCGCCGCCGCACCCGGGCACCAGGTTCTCAGCGCTCCCAGGTCTCCGGATACGCACAAACCCCAGTGGGCCGCGCAGCCCCTCACGGCGGCCGGGAAACCTGCGCTCCCCCAGCCGCGCTCAACCGCCGAGGTCCCCGCATCCCGCAAGGACACCCCGCCCCCCAGGCCTCCCGAGCAGCTCACCCTGCTCTGAGCCTCCCCGCCTCCCGCGTACCGCGGCTCCCACAGCGGCGCGGCCGGAAACGCTGCGCCGCAGCCCCCTCAGCGCCGCCCTCGCGCAGGCACGGGCCCCGCGGCAGCGCATGAAACCGGCATTTCACGGCGTTCTGACGCCGTGGAACCCGGGGTTCATGACGTTTCACAAGGGCTCAGCCGCCGACCGCGCGTTACCAGCGTGCCCTGGGATAGGCGTGTGCCTGGTGCACCTAGCCACAGCTCACCCACCACACGGCGACAAGGTTTCCATGATCATGAAGGATCTTTAGTCTGCCCGGACTAAAGATC
>DAIOWL010000038.1:0-1633 GCA_036758545.1 Streptosporangiaceae bacterium
ACTACTGGCAGCCGGGCCTGCCGAAGGTCAAGACGCTTCAGTACCCGGCCTACACCAGCAACAACACGGCCAACGACGACCTGGCCAACGGCAGCGCGCAGTGGGGCGGCCAGTACATCCCGGGCATCAAGGCGTTCTACACCTCCAAGAGCCCGAGCTACCACTACTGGTTCCCGCCGACGGTCAACGTCACGCTGATCCCGAACCTGACCGATCCTCAGCTCAAGAACGTGAAGGTGCGCCAGGCCATCTCCTACGCGATCAACCGGAGCCAGGTCTCCACCACCGGCGAGTCGGGTTACGAGCCGCCCGCCAACCAGACCGGCATCGTCACGCCCACCTTCGCCTCCTCGCTGAACCACCCGGCGCTGTCGGCCTGGGGCAACGGGTACGACCCGGCCAAGGCGAAGTCCCTGCTGGCCCAGGCCGGCTACCACATGTCCGGCGGGGTCATGACGAACGCGGCCGGGCAGAAGCTGGCCTTTACCGTGAACAACATCGGCGACTACTCCGACTGGGTCGCCTCCATGCAGGTGATCCAGCAGAACCTCGCCGCGGTCGGCATCAAGCTCACCCCGCACAACCTGTCGAACCCCGACCACGTCACCGCCCTGAACTTCGGGAAGTTCCAGCTCGCCTTCTACGACCAGCAGACGTTCGGCCCGAGCGCGTACTACGAGCTGAACAACTGGCTCAACTCGGCGAACACCGCGCCGGTCGGCAAGCAGGCGGCCACCAACTACGAGCGGTACAGCAACCCGAAGACCGACGCCCTGCTCGACCAGTACGAGACGACCACGAGCGCGTCCGAGCAGCAGAACATCCTGAACCAGATCCAGCAGGTCATGCTCAACGACGTTCCGGTCATCCCGGTGATCGAGGCGGTGGACTGGTTCCAGTACGACACCGGTACCTTCAGCGGCTGGCCCACCCCGGGCAACCCGTACGCCCAGCCCTCGCCGTACGCCTACCCGGACAACGAGCAGGTGCTGCTGCGCCTGACACCCAGGTAACCCAGACGCCGCGGGCCGGGGTTCTCCGGCAAGAGCCCCGGCCCGCGGATCCACCCCTCCCCTCTTCCCACGGGAGCCTGACCAGCCTTGAGATACGCGCTACGCCGCCTCGGTTTCTTCGTCGTCACGCTATGGATAGCGCTCACCCTCAACTTCCTGCTGCCACGGCTGATGCCGGGCAACCCCGCGCTGGCCATGATGTCGAGGTTCCACGGCGAGCTCAGCCCGAAGGCACTGAACGCGCTGGAGATCCTGTTCGGGGTCAACACGAAGGAGAGCCTGCTCTCGCAGTACTTCGGCTACCTGCACCAGATCCTGACCGGCAACTTCGGCACCTCGCTCAGCCAGTACCCCGCCTCGGTGACCTCGGTCATCGGCAGCGGCATCTGGTGGACGCTCGGCTTGGTCGGGGTCGCCACGGTCCTGGCCTTCCTGCTCGGCACCGGCCTGGGCATCGTCTCGGCCTGGCGCCGCGGCTCGAAGCTGGACAGCATCGTGCCGCCCACGTTCGTGATCACCTCGGCGATCCCGTACTTCTGGATAGCCATGGTGATGGTACTGATCTTCGGCCTCACCCTGCACTGGTTCCCCAGCCAGGGCGGCTACTACGTGACCACCGA
>DAIOWL010000038.1:1733-16554 GCA_036758545.1 Streptosporangiaceae bacterium
GTGGGCTTCATGCTGCTGCAGGCCGTGTCCAGCGAGGACTACCCGCTCATGCAGGGCCTGTTCCTGCTGATCACCGTGGCGGTGCTGTTCGCGATCCTGGTCGCCGACGTCCTCACCGCGCTGCTCGACCCGCGGACCAGGACGGCGCGCTAGCCATGGCTATGCCCGTCTCCGGGGTTCCCACCGAGACTCCCGTCACCCAGGCTCCCGAGCTCGGGTCCGCCCGCGCGCTAGGCCGGATCGGCCGCGCCGTCCGGCTCAACCGCAAGGCGACGATCGGCGCCGTGCTGCTCGGGATCTTCATCCTGATCGCGCTGTTCCCCGGCGTGATCGCGCACGACAGCCCGACGCAGGACGCCTACCCTGCCCAGCTGGGGGTCTCGACCGCCCACCTGCTCGGCACCAACCACTACGGCCAGGACCTGTTCGCCCAGCTCGTGTACGGCACCAGGAACGTGCTGATCATCGCGTTCGTGGTCGGGCTGGCCACGACCACCATCGCGGTGCTGATCGGCGTGGCCGCCGCCTACCTCGGCGGGCTGACGGACAGCTCGCTCAACGTGGTGACCGACGTGCTGCTGGTCATCCCGCTGTTCCCGCTGCTCATCGTCATCGCCGCCTACGCGCACGGCGGGACCACGCCGGTGCTGATCATCGCGATCACGCTGACCAGCTGGTCCTATACCGCGCGCCAGCTCAGGTCGCAGGCACTGACGCTGCGCAACCGGGACTTCCTCGAGGCGGCGCGGGTGCGCGGCGAACGGCGGCGGTACATCATCCTGGTGGAGCTGATTCCCACCATGACCTCGCTGCTCGTCGCGAGCTTCCTGACCAACGCGCTGTACGCGGTGCTGTTCGCGTCCAGCCTGCAGTTCATCGGGCTCGGCGACCCGAACACGGTGAGCTGGGGCACCACGCTGTACTGGGCGCAGAACAACGCGGCGCTGCAGACCGGCGAGCCGCTCTGGGCCATCGCGCCCGGGGCCCTCATCGCTGTGCTCGGGGCGGCCTTCGCCCTGCTGAACTACGCCTTCGACGAAATCGGCAACCCGGCCCTGCGGCCGGTGCGGAAGGTACGCAAGAAGAAAGGTAACGAAGAGCGTGCCGGATAACAGTACTAACCCGCCGATGCTCGAGGTCAGCGGCCTGTCCGTGGACTACATCCTGGACCGGGGCAACGTCCGGGCGGTCGACGACGTGTCGTTCACGGTCGGCCGGGGCGAGTTCCTCGGCATCGTCGGCGAGTCGGGCTGCGGGAAGTCCACGCTGCTGTTCGCCGTGGCCCAGCTGCTCGCTCCCCCGGCCGAGGTGGCGGCCGGCACGGTCACGTTCGACGGGACGAACCTGGTCGGGCTGACCGACAGGCAGATGTCGATGATCCGCTGGCGGGACATGTCGGTGGTCATGCAGAGCGCGATGAACGCGCTGAACCCGGTCAAGACCATCGGGGCCCAGTTCAAGGACGCGATGCGGGCGCACGGCAAATTTACCGCCGAGGACATCGCGGTCCGGTCCGCCGACGTGCTCAAGATGGTCGGCATCGACCCGGTGCACCTGGGCAGCTACCCTTTCCAGCTGTCCGGCGGGATGCGGCAGCGCTCGATGATCGCGATGGCCATGCTGTTTACCCCGGACCTGGTCATCATGGACGAGCCCACCTCGGCGCTCGACGTGGTGGCGCAGCGGTCGCTGATGGTGCAGATCAAGGAACTGCAGCTGGCGTTCGGCTTCGCGGTCATCTTCGTCACCCACGACATGTCCCTGATCAGCCACTTCTCCGACCGGCTGATGGTGATGTACGCCGGCCAGGTGGACGAGCTCGGCGCCACGAAGGCGATCTTCGACCGGCCGCTGCACCCCTATACGCAGGGCCTGCTGGAGGCCTTCCCGTCCATCCGCGGCCCGCGCGTCCCGCTTAAGGGGATCCCGGGCAACCCGCCCGACCTGTCCCGCGTGCCGGACGGCTGCCGGTTCCGGCCGCGCTGCCCGTACGCGATCGACAAGTGCGCCGAGGTCGCGCCGGACCTGTACCCGCTGGACGGGGCGCTGGTCCGGTGCCTGCGCCGCGAGGACGGGAGCCTGGCGTCATGACCGATGAGCTGCCCCGTACTGAGTTGCTGAGGACCGAGGCCCTCAGCCGGCACTTCAAGATCGGCAGCGCGCTGTCCCGGCGGACGCTGCACGCCGTGGACGACGTCAGCTTCGCCATCGGCGAGCGGGAGATCGTGGCGCTGGCCGGGGAGAGCGGCAGCGGCAAGTCCACCATCGCCCGCGTCCTGGCCCGGATCTACAAGCCCACCTCGGGCGAGGTGTTCTTCGAGGGCAAGCCGCTCTCGTCGATGAGCTCGCGGCGGGAGCGGCTGCGCTACAGCGGCCTGGTGCCGATGGTGTTCCAGGACCCGTTCAGCTCGATCAACCCGGTGTTCCGGGTTCAGCACGGCGTGCTGCGCTGCCTGAAGCTGCACCGCCCGTCGCTGTCCGCCCCGCAGCGGCTGGAAGAGGCGGCCCGGGTCTTCGACATCGTCGGGCTGAGCCCCGACATGCTGCAGCGGTTCCCCTACGAGCTGAGCGGCGGCCAGCGCCAGCGGGTCGGCTTCGCCCAGGCGCTGGCCATGCGGCCGAAGCTGATCCTGGCCGACGAGCCGGTCTCGATGCTGGACGTGTCGATCCGGATCGGCCTGCTCAACCTGATGGCCAAGCTGCGCGACGAGGAGGGCGTGTCCATCCTGTACATCACCCACGACATCGCCAGCGCACGGTACGTCGCGGACCGGCTGATCGTGATGTACGCCGGCCAGATCGCCGAGACCGGCCCGATCGAGGACGTGCTCACCCATCCCAGGCACCCGTACACCCAGCTGCTGCTCTCCGCGGTCCCCGACCCGCGCGCGCCGCTGTCGGTGGCGGCCGAGACCGACCGCGGCGAGCCGCCCCGGGTCATCGACCCCACCCCCGGCTGCCGGTTCCGCTGGCGCTGCCCGCTGGCCATCGACACATGCACGCAGGTCACGCCCGAACTGGCCGAGCTCAGACCCGGCCACGACGCCGCCTGTCACGTCGCCCAGACCAGCTCAGAAGAGGTGAAAGCGTTCTCATGAAGCTTGCCGTGATCGGCGGGGGATCCACCTACACGCCCGAGCTCGCGGACGGGATCGGGCGGCTGCTGCCGGACGTGACCGACTTCGTGCTCGTCGACCCCGACGCGGACCGGCTCGCGGCGGTGGGGCCGGTGTCGGCCCGGATCGTAGCCGCCCACGACCATCCCGCCCGGGTGAGCTGGACCAGCAACCTGGACGAGGGCACCGAGGGCGCGGACGCGATCTTGTTCCAGCTCCGGATCGGCGGGCAGGCCGCCCGCCAGCGTGACGAGACGTGGCCGCTGGACTGCGGCTGCGTCGGCCAGGAGACCACGGGGGCCGGCGGGCTGGCCAAGGCGCTGCGTACCGTGCCGGTCGTTCTCGATCTAGCCGAACGGGCTCGCCGTCGGGCTTCGCCCTCCGCTTTCATCATCGACTTCACCAACCCCGTGGGCATCGTCACCCGCGCTCTGCTCACCGCGGGACACCGCGCGGTGGGCCTGTGCAACGTGGCCATCGGGTTCCAGCGGGACTTCGCCTCGCTGCTCGGGGTGGAGGCCGGCCGGGTGTCGCTGGGACACGTCGGCCTGAACCACCTGACCTGGGAGCGTTCGGTTCTGCTCGACGGCGTGGACGTGCTGCCCGAGCTGCTGGCCAAGCACGCGGACGAGATCGCGCCGCACACCGGGATGCCCGCCGACTTCATCCGGCACCTGGGCATGGTGCCGTCGTCCTACCTGCGCTACTTCTACGCCCACGACGCGGTGGTGGAGTCCCTGCGCGGCGCGGAAACCCGCGCCGAGGCGGTCTCCCGGCTGGAGGCCGAGCTCCTCGAGCTGTACGCCGACCCGGAGCTGGACACCAAGCCGCCGCAGCTGGCCCAGCGCGGCGGGGCGTGGTACTCCGAGGCGGCGGTGGACCTGCTCGTCTCGCTCACCGGCGACCGGCAAGACGTGCAGGTGGTGAACACGCTCAACCACGGGACGCTGCCGTTCCTGCCCGACGACGCGGTGATCGAGGTGCCGGCCGTGATCGGGTCGGCCGGAGCCGACCCGGTGCTGATCGACCAGGTCGAACCCCTGCTACGCGGGCTGATCGCGCACGTCTACGCGTACGAGGAACTCGCGCTCGACGCCGCCCTGCGCGGCGGCCGGGACCGCGTGTACGACGCGCTGCTCGCGCACCCGCTGGTGGGCCAGGCGGACACGGCGCAGTGCCTGACCGACCGGCTGATCGCGGAAAACGCCAGCTTCCTTTCGTGGACCTAAGGACCCCCATGATGGTTAATCGTCGTGTATGGGCGACTGTAGTCGTGACAGCTGCTGCGGTGACGGGCGCGCTGCTTCAGCCGGCCGCCGCCGGGGCAGCCGCCGGGACATCGGCGAGCGCTCCCCCGCAGATCCGGGTCAACCAGGTCGGCTACCCGTCGTCCGGGCCGAAGGCCGCCTACGCGATGCTGCCGCACAAGGTCGCGAGCGTGCGGTTCGAGGTGGTCACGCCGTACGGCGTCGCCTACCGGGGCACCTCGGCCGACGACGTGGGCTCGTGGAACGCCAGCTACCCGGCGGTGTACCGGCTCAGCTTCTCCAAAGTGACGCTGCCCGGGCAGTACCGGGTCAAGCTCCTATCGCCGGCGCCAGCGTCCTCGCCGGGCTTCATCATCGGGAACGGCACCCAGCTGTACCGGGAGCTAGTGGACAACTCCGTTCGGTACTTCACTTCTGAGCGGGACGGGCCGGACGTCGTTTCCTCGGTCCTGGACCGGCAGCCCGCCAACCTGACCGACAAGAAGGCCTACGTCTACGCCGACCCGCGCTACGACAGCGACGACAACCTGCTCGGCACGCTGAAGAAGACCGGCGGTCCGGTCGACGTGTCCGGCGGCTGGTTCGACGCGGGCGGCGGCTACGAGAAGTTCGGGTACACCGCCAGCTACGCCGACGCATTGATGCTGCTCGCGGCGCGCGACTACCCGAACTCCTACGACATGCTCCAGCAGGAGGCGGCGTTCGGCCTGCAGTGGGTCACCAAGCTGTGGGATCCCGCCCGCAAGGTGCTCTACGCCCAGGTCGGCATCGGCACCGGCAACGCCAGCAACACGATCCAGGGCGACTACAACTTCTGGTTCCTGCCCCAGCAGGAGGACCGGATGAACGTGAAGCCGGGCGGGAACCCCGGCCCGAGCGCTTACTACGTCAAGTACCGGCCGGTGTTCCCGGCCGCCCCGCCCGGCCAGAAGGTCAGCCCGAACCTGGCGGGCCGGTTCGCCGCCGACTTCGCCCTCGGCGCCCAGCTGGCGGCCGGATCCGATCCGGCTTCGGCGGCGCACCTGCTGAGCCTGGCCCGGGGCGTCTACGCGATGGCCAAGACGACCAACGTGGGCCAGCTCGTCACCGTGTTCCCGCACGACTTCTACCCGGCCACCCAGTGGAAGAGCGACATGCTGTGGGGCGCCGCGGAGATCGCCCTGGCCGACGAGGCCGCCGGGGCTCCGGCCGCGCGCGTGCGCACGGACCTGGCCACCGCGGCCCGGTGGGCCCGCGCGTACATGGCCCAGGGACACGACGATACATTCAACCTCTACGACACCGGCGCGGTCGCCGAGGCCGAACTGATCCAGGCGATGCGGCAGGCCAGCGCGTTCCCGATCTCGCCGGCGACACTGCTGGCCGACATGGCCGCGCAACTGCGGGCGGGGCAGGCCCAGGCCAAGGGCGACCCGTTCGCGCTCGGCTCCCAGCTCGGTGATTCGGACGCCTCGCCGCACGCATTCGGCCTGTACATTACCGACGCGCTGTACCAGAAGTACGGCGGCTCTCGCCGTTTCACCTCGTTCGCGGAGCAGCAGCTGAACTTCGCGCTCGGCGCGAACGGCTGGGGCACCTCCTTCGTGGTCGGCGCCGGCACGGTATTCCCGCACTGCATGCAGAGCGAGATCGCCAACCTGGCGGGCTCGCTCACCGGCCGCGGCGACATCCAGCTCGGCGCGACCACCGACGGGCCGAGCAGTCCGGACAACTTCACCGACCTGGGCACGGTCGACGGTATGCGCGCCTGCAGCGCGGGTCACTTCGCGCCGTTCAACACCAAGACCGCCGCCTACGAGGACAACGTGGTTGCCTGGCCCTCGGTCGAGCCCGCCGACGACTACACCGCCAACTCGCTGCTGGCGTTCGCCCTGGGCGCGGATGGCCTTGGCTGACGCGGCTGTGCCTAAGCCGGCCGTGCTGGCCATCGACGGGGGCAACAGCAAGACGGACGTGGCCCTGGTCGCCGGGGACGGGACGCTGCTCGCCTCGGCCCGCGGCCCCGGCATCAACGCGCACGAGGTTGGTGTCGACCAGACCGTGCTGATCCTGGACGCGGTGGTCAAGCAGGCCGCGGCCCAGCTAGAGGCGCAGCTGGACCGGCGCCCGGACGGCCCGCTGGCCCGGCACACGGTGGCCTGCCTGGCCAACGCCGACCTGCCCGAGGAGGAGGTGGAGCACGCCACCGCGGTGCAGGCCCAGGGCTGGAGCGAGAGCGCCACCGTGGTCAACGACACCTTCGCTATCCTGCGTTCGGGCCTGCCGGACTCAATCGAGGGGCTGGAGGGATCCGGTCCGCACTGGGGCGTCGCCGTGGTCTGCGGCGCGGGCATCAACGCCGTCGGCGTCGCGCCGGACGGCCGGGTGACCCGGTACCTGGCCCTCGGCACCATCTCGGGCGACTGGGGCGGTGGCCACGGCCTCGGCCTCGAGGTGCTCTGGCACGCGATACGCGCGGAGGACGGCCGCGGCCCGGACACGGCGCTGGCCGGGTACCTGACCCGGCACTTCGGCGTCGAGCGGGTCGAGGAGGTCACGATCGGCATCCATAAGGGCAAGATCCCCGACGACGACCTGACCGGCCTGGCGCCCATGCTGCTGCGCGCTTCTGACGAGGGTGACGCCGTGGCCCGCACGGTGGTGAACCGCCTGGCCGACGAGATCTCGGTCATGGCCATCACCGCGATGCGCCGCCTCGGCCTGACCGCCCTGGCCACGCCCGTGGTACTGGGCGGCGGCGTCGTCACCGCGCGGAACCCGCTGCTGATGTCCGGCATCACCCGCCAGCTCGCCGCGGCCGCCCCGGCCGCCGAGGTCCGCGTGATCGACGTCCCGCCGGTGGCCGGCGCTGCGCTGCTCGGCCTGGACCACGTGCGCGCTCCGGCCGCCGCCGCGGACCGGCTGCGCGCCGCCTACGGCATCGCCCGCGTGTAATGGCCTCAGGAACGCCGCTGCTTTTCCTGGCCGCCGGAGTCGATGAGATTGCGGTCGGCATCGGCACCGAGTAGCGCCCGGGACAGCTTGGTGAGCAGCTCGCCGAGCTCGGCGTACTCCTCGGGCGACCAGTCGGCAAGCAGTTCGCGCAGCCCCTCGCGGCGCGCCGCGAACAGCCGCTCGGCGGCCGCGTGGCCGGCGTCGGTGAGCACCAGCGTCCCGTCCGAGCGGACCACCATGCCCTCGGCGACGAGCCGGTCGACGAACGGCTTGCCGTAATCCAGGGTCACGTTGGCCTGGCGGGCCAGGTCCTCGGACCGTACCGGGCCCTGCTTGGCCAGCCGGGTGAGGATCCAGGAGCTCCCCGCGGGCAGGTCGAGTCCTGCCAGCGCGGTCAGCCGCTCGTACCCGCGCTGGCGGATATCCGCCGCCCCGAGCCGTACCAGCGCGCGTTCCACCTCGTCGACCGAGGTGCGCGCCGGCGGGGTCGCCCCCAGTCCTTCGCCGATGCCGACGGAGCTGGTCGTACGCAGCGGGACCTCACGCAGGAACCAGGACAAGATGAACGCCACCACGGCCAGGGGAATCGCCCAGAGGAAGACCGGATGCAGGGCCAGCGAGTACGCGTGCCCTATCGCGTCCCTGAGCGCGGCCGGCAGTGTCTTCAGCAGTGCGGGGTTGGCCTGGGAGCTGGCGGCGTTGAACCCGGGCGGCAGCGGGATCCCGCGCAAGGCCGCGGCTAGCTCGCGGGCCAGCTGGTTGGAGAAGATCGCGCCGAACACCGACACGCCGAAGGCCCCGCCGATACTGCGGAAGAAGGTGACCCCGGACGTCGCCGCACCGAGGTCGGCGTAGTCGGCCGCGTTCTGCACGGCGATGACCAGGACCTGCAGGATCAGCCCCAGCGCGAAGCCGAGCGCGAAGAAGTAGACGCTCATCAGCCCTGTCGGGGTGTTCTCGTCCAGCCGGGACAGCAGGAACAGGGCGACCACGAGCACCGCGGTGCCGATGATCGGGTAGATCTTGTACCGGCCGGTGCGGGCGATCAGCTGACCGCTGGTGATCGAGGTGATCAGCAGCCCGCCGACCATCGGCAGCAGGTACACGCCGGACAGGGTGGGCGAGACGCCGTGCACCACCTGCAGGAACAGCGGCAGGAAGGAGATCGAGCCGAACAGCGCGAAACCAGCCGCGAGGCTGATCGCAGAGCTCACGCGGAACACCGGGTTGCGGAACAGCCGGAGCGGCAGCACCGGCTCGGCGGCCCGCCGCTCGGCCAGCCACCAGGCCACGATGAACACCACCGACGCGGCGAACAGCCCGATGATCTCCGGGGAACCCCAGGGATATGTGGTGCCGCCCCATGACGTCGCCAGCACCACGGTGGTGGCGAAACCGGCGAGCAGCACGGCGCCGAGGTAGTCGATGGTGTGCTTTCGCCGGGTCGAGCTGGCCGGCAGCACCACGACAATCACGGCGAGCGCGACGGCCCCGATCGGCAGGTTGATGTAGAACACCCACCGCCAGGACAGGTTGTCCACGAAGAACCCGCCGAGCAGGGGGCCGATGACGCTTGATACGCCGAAGACAGCGCCGAACGCGCCCTGGTACTTGCCCCGCTCGCGGGGCGGGACGATGTCACCCACGATGGCCTGGGTGAGCACGATGAGGCCGCCGCCGCCGACCCCCTGCAGCGCGCGGAACGCGATCAGCTCACCCATGGTCTGGGACAGCCCGGACAGCGCCGAGCCGATCAGGAAGATCACGATCGCGGTGATGAACAGGTACTTGCGGCCGTACTGGTCGCCGAGCTTGCCCCACACCTGGGTCGTCGCCGTGCTGGCCAGGAGATAGGCGGTGATCACCCAGGACAGGTGGCTGAGGCCGCCCAGGTCGCTGACGATGGTGGGCAGCGCGGTGGCGACGATGGTCTGGTCCAGCGCGGCCAGCAGCAGAGCCAGCATCAGCGCGCTGTAAATGACCAGCAGCCCGCGCTGCGGCGCGGGCTGCTGGCCGGCGGCCTGGCTGGTCACCAACGCGTGATACCCCCGCCTACGGGCGGGCAATCGCCAGGTGGTGAGCTGGGATGAAGCGGGTCAGGCGCGAATGTTGCTGGCGGACAGCTTGACCACGTGCCAGACGCCGCCCTGGCCGTTGCCGGTTGTTGACAGCGGCTCCGCGTCCTTGAGCAGGTAGAGCGGAAGGCCGTTGTAGGTGATCTGCTTGACGCCGTTGGCGCGGGTCACCAAGCGGAACTGGCCGGAGAAGACGTCGGCCGGACCAGCCTGGGGGGTTCCCGTGGCCGGGAGCCAGGTCGTGGCGCAGGAGCCGGTGCAGGTGGGCTTGCCGCCCTTCTTGTCCTTCGAGTACGTGTAGACCACCTGGTGGTTGGCCTCGGCGAGCACGTAGCCGATGGCGGACTTCTGCACGATCATGACGGTCGTGCCGACCGCCGGGATGGACTGGTCGCCGCCGCTGGGCAGCGGGGCCACCGACTTGTGCGGCTTAGCCTTCTTCTTCGACCCGCTCTTGGTGGCCGTGGCCACCGCTGTCGCCGACGACGCGGGCGCCGACGACGGCACCGTACCCGACGCGGCGCTGCTCGCCAGCGGCGCGCTCGACGCGGATCCCGCCGCCGAGTTCGCACCCGAACCCCCGCATGCGGCTAGTAGCAGCACCAACGATCCGATGCCGGCAGCTGCGGCCAACCCGCTCTTACGCATAACGTTTCTCCAATTCGCAAGGATGACGCGTCGGGCCGTCAGGATGTGCGGCCCGGGAACGCTGGAACCTCTGGCGCGACGGTCAGCCAGCGCCGCCGACGATGTTGCTCTCGGACATCTTGATCACGTGCCAAACGCCACCGACGCCGTTGCCGTTGGTGACCAGCGGCTTCGCGTTCTTGTAGGTGTACAGCGGACTGCCGTTGTAGGTGACCTGCTTGGCGCCGTTCGAGGTCGTGACCGTGCCGAGCGTGCCCAGGCCCTTGTCGGCCGGGCTCACCACCGGGTTGCCGGTCACCGGCGCCCAGAGCTGCGCGCACGAACCGGTGCAGGCCGGCGTGCCGCCCTTGGGGTCCTTGTCGTACGCGTAGACGACCTGCCCTTTGCCCACGGCAAGCACCCAGCCGATGGCGGACTTCTGAACGTGCAGCACGGTCGAACCGGGTGGCGGCACGTTGCTCAGCGCTTCGCTGGTCGCCTGGCCACCCGGCTGGGCGGCCGACGTCGTGGTCGGGTTCGAACTGCCCGATGATCCCGACGATCCCCCGCACGCGGTCAGCAGCAGGGCTAGCGAACCGAGGCCGGCAGCTGCTGCAAAGCCGCTTTTGCGCATAACGACTCTCCATTCGAGGTTCAGTGTTCTTTGGGGCGCACCGGGGTCCATCGGATCCTCCGGATGCGACCCCGTTCCCAATACGCCGGAAACGTACCAGACTGCCGGGGCGGCCGACGGCTTCTTAGCCGCTACTTAGGGATCTCACGTTCTACGGGGTCCTAAGGGGTTTTTAAGGGGTCATCCGGCCGCAGAGCCAGGCCAGGGACACCGGGTAACGATAGTCGATGCCCATGTGCCCGGCCTCGAAAAGCTCGAAATGCACGCGGTCGTCGGCGACTCCAATGTCCTCGAGCGCGGCACGGAACGCCTGGGCGCCGAGGTCAAGGTGGTACTCGTCCCTCGTGCCCGCGTCGATCCAGATGGCCCGCAGCCCCCGCAGCGCATCCGCGTGAGATGGCACCATCCGCACCGGGTCCCAGTCCAGCCACCGCTGCCACACGGCTGGCCGGAGCGCTCCGGTCGCCGGGTCGAACGGCAGGTCCACGGTACCGTCGTCGTTCGCCGAGAAGCATGCCGCCACGCCGAGCACCGACAGCAGCGACATGTCCTCCTCCCTGGTGAAGGACACCCGGGACCCGAAGTCCCGCCACCAGCGCCAGATGTCGCCGTCGTGGCGGCGCAGGTGCCGGACAGCGGTGGAGAACTCAGGGAGGTAGCAGTACTCGTACAGCGTGTCGCCGGCGTGCGTGGCCAGCGCGCCGAACAGGTCCGGCCGGAGCATCGGCGTGATCATCGCGCCGAACCCGCCGCTTGACTTGCCCATGATCGCCCGGTGCGCGGCACCGGGAAGGGTGCGATACCGAGCGTCCACCCAGGGCACGACCTCGTCGCACAGATAGGAGTGGTACCGCCCGGTGCCCGGCGAGTCGACGAACTGGCTGCCGCCGTAACTGGTCCACGCGTCGACGTACACCACGATGGCCGGCGGCGCCTCGCCGCGGGCGAACATCGCGTCGGCGGTCTCGGGGAACGGCTGCCGGAAGGCAGACCGGTTCCGCCACATGGCCACGTGCCCGGTGTAGCCCTGGATGACGTACACCGACGGGTACCGGCGGCTCGGTTCGGCGTCGTAGCCCGGGGGCAGGTAGACGAGCACCGGGCGCTCGTGCGGGTCGCCGAGCGGGTTGCCGCGCAGCAGTTCGCTGTCGATGACCTGCTCGTCGATACGGCCAGCCAGATCCGCGGACCAGGGCAGCAAGGCGTCCTCCCAAGGGGCCAGGGGGGTCTGGGGGGATGGCATCCCCCCAGGATCGGGGGGTTCCGGGGGGATCAGGGTTTCGCCCCCCGGGCTAGCACTGCACTAGCCTAGATGCTCCCTGATCGCGGCGGTGACCGGGCCGGGGGTCTGGTAGGGAGCCAGGTGGGATGTGCCGCGGATGACCCGGAGCCGGGACTCCGCGATGCCCGCCGCGGTCATCGCGCCCTGCCAGGGCGGCGCGGCCTGGTCCTCGGCCCCGGAGATGACCAGCGTGGGCGCCTTGATCGCGCCGAGCGCGGGCCGCAGGTCCATGCCCGCGATGGCCTCGCCGCAGCCCGCGTAGCCCTCCGGGTTGGTACCGAGCAGCATGTCCACGACGAAGGCGACCGCCGCGGGCTGCCGGGCGATGAAATCCTGGGTGAACCAGCGCGGCGGGACCATATCGCTGATCGCCGCCATCCCGCCCTCGCGGACCAGCGCGGCGCGGTCTAGCCACGACTGGCGGGACGGCATCGGGGTGATCGCGGCGCAGCACACCACCAGGGACGAGATTCGCTCCGGCGCGTTGGCGGCGAGCCACAGGCCGGTCATCCCGCCGATGGAGATGCCGCAGTAGGCGGCCGTGGTGACGCCGTGCTCGCGCATGAGGCTGAGCACGTCGGTGCCGAGCTCGGCCATGGAGTAGGGCCCGGGCGGGGCGTCCGACTGCGCCCCGGATGCCCCGTGGCCGCGCAGTTCGAACCGCAGCAGCCGGTAGTCCTCGCGCAGCACCCGGGCCTGGGCGTCCCAGATCGCCCGGGTGGTGCCGATCGGGTTGGCCAGGATGACCACCGGGGCGCCGGCCGGTCCCTCCAGCGAGGACAGCAGGTGAGCGTCAGACATCGAAGAAGACGGTCTCGCGGTCGCCCTGGAGGTAGATGTCGAACCTGAGCTGGCCCTCGGGCTCGGGCACCGCGACGAGCGTGGCCCGCCGCTTCGGCGCGCCGATGGAGCACAGCACCGGGTCCGCGGCGTTGGCGGCCGGCTCGTCGGGGAAGTACATGCGGGTGACCACGCGGTCGAGCAGACCGCGCGCGAACACCGACACGTCCAGGTGCGGCGCCTCGATGTTGCCGTCGGAGGCCGGCAGCGGACCCGGCTTGAGCGTGACGATGCGGTACGAGCCGTCCGGCGCGGTCGGGCAGCGCCCGAAGCCGCGGAAGCTCTGGTATCCGCCGGGGGTGGCGCCGCGCGGGTCGTCGGGGTGGGCGAAGCGCCCGTCGGGTCCGGCCTGCCACGTCTCGATCAGCCCGTCCGGGATGATGTTCCCGGCGCCGTCGTAGAGCCGCCCGATGATCGTGATCGCACCCGGGGTTCCCTCCGGCACCACGAACGGGCCGTCGGGCCACGGCAGCCGCATCGAGAAGTACGGGCCCACGGTCTGGGAAGGCGTCAACCCTGGCACTGTCGTGTCGTCCTTTACTCGAAGACGGTCCCGTCGCGACCGCGCAGCACGATGTCCCACTCGTAGCCGAGCGCCCACTCGGGCTGGGTCAGCTCGATGTCGAACCTGGCGATCATCCGCTGCCTGGCCTTCTCGTCGGGCACCGAATTGAAGATCGGGTCGAGCGGCAGCAGCGGGTCGCCGGGGAAGTACATCTGGGTGACCAGCCGCTGGGTGAAGGCCCGGCCGAACAGCGAGAAGTGGATGTGTGCCGGGCGCCAGGCGTTGTAGTGGTTCCCCCAGGGATAGGAGCCCGGCTGGATGGTGATGAACCGGTACCGGCCGCCCGCGTCGGTCAGGCACCGCCCGAGGCCGCCGAAGTTCGGGTCGAGCGGGGCGGGGTGATGCTCGCGCCAGTGCCGGTAGCGCCCGCCCGCGTTCGTCTGCCAGATTTCGATCAGCGTGTCGGGCACCGGCCGGCCATCCGAGTCGAGTACGCGCCCGGTCACGATGATCCGCTGCCCCTGCGGCTCGCCGTCGTACTGGGTAGTCAGGTCCGAGTCGGTGGGGATGATCAGCTCGTGGCCGAGCAGCGGCCCAGTCACCTCGGTGAGCCGGTGCGGCAGCAAGACCAGCGGCTGCTTCGGGTGGCGCAGCGCGGTCGAGCGGTACCCCTCGAAGTCCAGCGGCGGGTGCACGCCCGGGGCCGGGCGCTCGTACGACGGCAGCACCAGCCTGCCCGTCTCCCCTGCCCCGGCCAGAGACGCCGATACGTCAGCGGTCGTCATAATTGGTGGCTCCTTGCGTGCGTGCCCTGGAAACGCCGGAGCGCGTCCAGCTCGGCCGGGGTGGGCGCGGGGATGATCTCCGGATCCGCCGCGATGGCCAGGTCCCAGCCGGTGCGTTCCTTCGCGGCCGAGGCGGACACGCCCGGGTACAGGCCGGTCAGGGTGAACTCGAGCGTCTCCGGATCGGGCTCCAGGACGCCCAGGTCGGTGATGATCTTCTTGGGCCCGGCGCCGGTGAGCCCGAGCCGCTCGCGGTCTGCTCGGCCCGATCCGTAGCCGACCGAGGTGACGAAGTCGACTCGTTCGACGAACGAGCGCTGGTTCTGCCTGACCACGACGATGACCTCACGGCACGAGGCGGCAATCTCCGGCGCGCCGCCCGCGCCGGGCAGCCGCACCTTGGGGTTACCGTAATCCCCGCCGATCACGGTGGTGTTGATGTTGCCGAACTTGTCGATCTGGGCGGCGCCGAGGAAGCCGACGTCGATGCGGCCGGGCTGCAGCCAGTAGTTGAAGATCTCGGGGACGCTGACCACCGCGTCCGCCGTCTCGGCCAGCATGCCGTCGCCGATGGACAGCGGCAGCCGGTCCGGCTTGGCGCCGATCGTGCCCGACTCGTAGATCAGCACCAGCGACGGCGCGTGCGTGGCCCGGGCCAGGTTCGCGGCCGAGCTGGGCAGCCCGATGCCGACGAAACAGGTCATGCCGTCGCGCAGCGCCCGGGCGGCGGACACCGTCATCATCTCGTCCGCGGT
>DAIOWL010000039.1:0-2179 GCA_036758545.1 Streptosporangiaceae bacterium
GGGTTCGCGGCCGGCGGCACGATCGTCGGCTTTTTCGGCACGAGGCCGTCGCTCCTCATCGACGCCGCGACCTTCGCCGCATCCGCTCTCATTGTCCGCGGCTGGATCCGGTCACGGCCTGCGCCGGTGACAGTGTCGTACCAGGGGGGCGAGTCACCCAAGCTGGTCGGCATTATCGCCGGAACCCGCCTGGTGTTCGCCAGCCGGATCCTGCGAACCACCATGTTCTTCGGCTGGCTCGCGGCGTTTTACAACGCCCCCGAAGGGGTCGTCACTCCGCTCGCCCGGGCTCTGAGCGGGGGCGCACTGGCCGTCGGCGTGATCCTGGCGGCCCAGGCTCTGGGCCAGACCGCGGGTGCGATCATCTTCAGTCGCCTCGTGGCCCCGCCGGTACGGCTTCGGTTCATGGGCCCGCTCGCCGTCGCCACCTGTGCGGTCCTCATCCTCTTCGCGTGCCGTCCCGGCCTCTTCCTCTCTCTGCTGATCCTGTTCACATCGGGCCTTTTCGCTTCCTATCAGCTGGCCGCCAACGCCGCTTTCGTCAGCGCAGCACCACAGGAACGGCGAAGCCAGGCTTTTGGCCTGGCCCAGGGTGGTATGAGCCTCGGCCAGGGAGTCGTCATGGTCCTGGCGGGTGCTGCCGCCGATCACCATTCCCCGGCACTGGTTATCTCGGTATGCGGCGCCGTCGGCGCCGTGTTGGCAATGGCGATCGCGCTCAGCTGGCTCCGCGATCGGAACCAGGCAGGCGGACGCCGTAAACGCATCTGACGCTTAGGTCCACTGGTCGCCGCGCATGGGGTTGCTCCTTTCGTCAGCCGGGTCGGGGTCGCGTGTGTCGCTTAGGTCCACTGGTCGCCGCGCATCGGGATGCTCCTTTCGTCAGCCGGGTCGGGGGTCGCATGTGTCGCCTAGGTCCACTGGTCGCCGCGCATTGCGATGCTCCTTTCGTGAGGTCAGGGGGCGGGTGGGAAGGCAGATCCGCTGGATCGCCTATGAGGATGCTGTTCCCTGTGAGTGGTCGCACGGATTCTCTCCGTAACTAACCTAAACGGCCTGCGGGGAGACGGGGAGACGCGGTTCGGCCCAGGCGGGCCAAGCGGCCCAGGCCTGGCTGCCCGTCTCCGTGCTCCGCGTTCCGTGGTCTCGGCATCACGGCTACCCATTGTGGCCCGCGATCGCGCCTGACGGGCGGTTTGTACTTATTGCCGGAATAAGATTTGCCAGTGTGCGGCATTGCGTGACTTTGGAGTTGCCCCAGGGTCGCGCTGTGAACCAAGGGGACAAAGAAGGTATTGTTCTACCAGTGAGTAGCGGGGTTTTCACGTTTTGCGTTCGCCGGAACCGACAATGCGGGACAATGGACCCGTGTACTGCACCCTGGGTGACGAGGTCGCAGTCTGTAGGAGGAGGTGCTGATGGAGTTGATCCGTCGCCTCCCGCGTCGGATAACAGCCGCCAGTAACTGGGCGGTCTGGTCGCTGCCCCGTCGGCTCACCGTGTTCGTGCTGGCGGTGGTGACCGCCTACGTCGCTGCGATCGGTATCGCGGCGAGGTTCACCATCTTCCGTCCACATGACCTGGTCTTGTTCGGCGTCCTGCTGACCTGCACGGCCATCGCGGTCGAGCTGAGCAGGCGGGCTAAGGAACGGAGCGGGTGGGACAAGGACGTCCAGGGCGTCTGGGAGTTCCCCATCGTCATCCTGTTGCCCCCGCTGTTCGCGCTGATCGCCCCCATCTCCCGGCTCGCCCTGACGCAATGGCGCGTCAGCCGCCCCCCGCTGCACCGGCGGGTTTTCAGCTGCTCGTCGATCGGCCTGTCGTACTGCGCCGCGTCGCTCGCGTTCCACGGGTTGTCCGGTCTCCTGATCGCCGGGAGCGGCGGGGGACTGCGCTACGAACTGGTATGGACCGTGCTCGTGACGTTCGGCGCGGTGCTGATGACCGTCGTGAACAAGGCGATCATCTTCACCGCCATCAAAGGCAGCGATCCCAGCGCGAGAATCCGGCCGCGGGTCCTGGGCCGTGAGCCGCTGTACAACGACAGTGCCGAGCTCTGCATCGGCGTGCTGCTGACCTATGCGGTGGCCGGAAACATCTTCCTCGCACCTGCCGCCCTGCCCGTGGTCACGTTGCTGCAGCGATCCCTGCGGCACGCCCAGCTCCTCACCGACTCGCG
>DAIOWL010000039.1:2189-16465 GCA_036758545.1 Streptosporangiaceae bacterium
GTCTTCAGCGCCGCGTCGGTCGGGTTTTCCTACGGCGCCGCGTCCGTGACCTTCCACGGCCTGGACCACCTGTTCCTGTCCGGTTCGAGCCTGGCCGGCCACCCGGTCCTGCACGCCACCGTATGGACCCTGCTGGTGACGGTGGCCGTCCTGGTGCGTTCGGTACTGAACAAGACCATGATCATGACGGCGGTGAAGGCCACCGACCCGGGCGCGACGATCCGGACGGAAGTGTTCGCCCGCGAGCCGCTCTACAACGACGTGGCCGAGATCTGCATCAGCGTCCTGGTGACGTATGGCGTCGCCACCAACCCCCTGCTCGCCCCGGCCGCGCTGCCGGTGGTCACGCTGCTGCAGCGATCGCTGCGGCACGTCCAGCTGGTCAACGACTCGCGGGCCGATTCGAAGACCGGCCTGCTCAACGCGGCGACCTGGGAGCGCGAGGCGACCGTGGAGGTGACCAGGGCGGTGCGGACCGGGACTCCGCTGGCGATCGCCGTACTCGACATCGACCGGTTCAAGGTGATCAACGACACCTACGGCCACCTGGTCGGCGATCAGGTGCTCAAGGAGCTGGCCCGCTCGCTCGACAGCGTGCTGCGGGACTACGACCGCGCCGGACGATTCGGTGGTGAGGAGTTCTCGCTGCTGCTGCCGCAGACGCGGGCGGTGGATGCCTTCCGGATCGCTGAGCGCGTGCGCGCCAACATCGCCGGCCTGTCCATCATCGTCCCCGGCGCGACGGGCGGGGAGCGGGCGCACGTGACGGTGTCGATCGGCGTGGCCGCGCTGGATAGCGGGTCCAAGCGCGAGTACTCCGAACTGATGGCGACGGCGGACGCCGCCCTGTACCGGGCGAAATCAGGCGGTCGTGACCAGGTGCAGATGATCAGCACGACCCGGGGCCTGAGCGCCATCAGCGGCGCCGGCGACGCGGCCCGCAACAACGACGGCAGCGCCAGGGGCGGCCATTCGGACGCGCCGAGCGTGTTCCGCCGCGCGCAGAACTCCTTACCGGGCTCCCCGGCTGGCCCGGTACGACGTTGCGACGGAGTTCTTAGGCCCGGTTGCTGGTATGCATGGTGCATCTCTTCTCTGTGTGACTATTTAGTCGTGCGGATGCTTGAGGGTCAGCCCCAGTTGGTCGTACGCATGATGACGCTTCTCCTCTCGTGAGCGGGCACGGTCAAGTCTTGAACCAAGCCGGGGAGCTTAGTCGATGACGATGGCCGGAGTTCGCAATTCCGAAATGTCGGACAGTCCTCGCGATGGTTCCCCGGGAAGCCGACCGCGGTGGGTAGCTGCGTGAGCGCGATGCGCCAGGAGATAAGGCTATTTGCTTCGCTCAGTAGCAGAATTTTGACGTTCAGCAGTCTTCATCGCTGCAATCCGGGACACTGTGAGTACGTCCTGTTCCCGGCGAAAGTTCAACGTACTCGTGGCTGCCAAGGACACGCTGGTGGATGCCGTCCGCGCGATGCGCGGACGCAGTATCGGGCGCGGGCGGATCACGGGGCCGCGGTCCTGGCCGATCTGGGAACTTCCCCGGTGGGTGGTCGTCTTCATCATCCTGGTCGTGCTGACCGACGCCGTCGTCCTGGCGGTCGAGGCCAGCAAGGTGCGCATCCAGGTCCATGACCTCGTGCTGTTCACCGGGCTGCTGATATGCAGCGCGGCCACCGTCGAGCTGACCAGGCGGGTGCGCACCGCCCTGACCCAGTGGCGGATACGCCGGGCTCCGGTGTACCGGCGGGTGTTCAGCGCGGCCGCCGTCGGGCTGAGCTACGTCATCGCTGCCCTGGTCTTCCGGGGCCTCATCCACGTGGTACCCGGTGCCGCCGCCAACCCGGCCGGCCACGCACTTATCTGGATGCCGCTGGTGGCGATCTGCGCGGCCGTGCAGTGGATCGTCAACCAGCTCCTGATCTGGACCGCGATCAGGGGCTCGAACCCGGATTTCCGGCTCCGCGACGAGCAGTTCGCCAAGGAGCCGATGTACAACGACGTCAGCGAGCTGTGCGTGGCGGTGCTGGTCACGTTCTGCGTGGCCTACAGCTGGATTGCCCTGGTCTTCGCGTTCCCCTTCATCACCCTGCTGCAGCGGTCCGTGCGGCACGCCCGGCTGCTGCAGGACGCGCGCGCCGACTCCAAGACGGGCCTGCTGAACGCGGCGACGTGGGAGAACGGCGCGACGGCGGAGCTGGCCCGTGCGGTGCGGACCAGGACTCAGCTGGCGGTGGCACTGCTCGACATCGACCGCTTCAAGGTGATCAACGACACCTACGGGCACCTGACCGGCGACGAGGTGCTCAAGGAGATCGCGCACACGCTGAAGACGATGCTGCGCGAGTACGACCTGGCCGGCCGGTTCGGCGGCGAGGAGTTCACGCTGCTGCTGCCGCAGACCCGGGCGGTCGACGCCTTCCGGATCGCCGAACGAATCCGCTCCGCCATCTCCGGCCTGTCCATCATCGCGCCCGGCGCGACCGGCGGGGAGCGGGTGCACGTCACGGTGTCGATCGGGGTGGCCGCGCTGGACAGCGGCAGCAAGCGCGAGTACTCCGAACTGATGGCCGCGGCCGACGCCGCCTTGTACCGGGCGAAGTCCGGCGGCAGGAACCAGGTACAGATGATCAGCACCACCCGCGGCCTGAGCGCGACCAGCGGCACTGATGACCGCGCCGATGGCAGCGGCAAGGGCAGGGACACGGAGGCGCCGAGCGTGTTCCGCCGCGCGCAGATTTCCTTATCCGGGGGCCCCCCGGCTGGCCCGGTTCGGATGCTGGCTGAGGCCTCTGCTCAGCTTCAGGTAGTGAAACGCACGGTCCGCGCTTTCGCGACTGACTGTCGCGGCCTGGCGGACTCTTCGATGTCAGCTCCAGCTAGTGGTGCGCATGATGTCGCTCCTCCTCTCCGAAACGGGGCAGTGTTGAGTGAGGAGTCAAGCCGGGCAGCTTAGTCGAAGACGACGCCCAGAGCTCGCAAGTCCGAAATATCCGACAGCTCTGGCGGTGCGTCAGGCCTGCAGCCGCGCAGGAGCTAAGAGAGCGCGGAGTAGTAGCGTGAACGCGATGCGCTAAGGAAACGGCCACTTATCTCGCTCAGTAGCAGAATTTTGACGTTCAGCAGTCATCATCGCCGCAATCCGGGACACTAGGGATACGCACCGTTCCCAATAGGGGTTCGACGCGCTCGTGGCTGCCAAGGAGACGCTGGTGGATGCCGTCCGCTCGATCCGCGGGCGGAACCTGGTGCGCGATCTGGCCCTGGCACGCGGGCGCATCCCAGGGCCGCGAGACTGGGCGATCTGGGAACTGCCCCGGTGGGTGGCCTGCTTCGTCATCCTGGTCGTGCTGACCGACGCCGTCGTGCTGACGGTCGAGGCGAGCAAGGTCAGCATCCGCGTCCACGACCTCGCGCTGTTCGCGGGACTGCTGGTATGCAGCGCGGCCACGGTCGAGCTGACCAGGCGGGTGGGCGAGAACCCCGGGCTCGTCAAGGACGTCTACGCGGTCTGGGAACTGCCGGTCGCGATGCTGCTGCCACTCGCCTACGTGCCCGTCCTCCCGGCGATCCGCTTCGCCCTGACTCAATGGCGGATACTGCGCGTTCCGGTGTACCGGCGCGTCTTCAGCGCGGCGGCCATCGGGCTCAGCTACGTCACCGCTGCCCTTGTCTTCCGGTTTCTCATCCACCTGGTGCCCGGGGCCGCCGCGAACCCGGCCGGCCACGCGCTGGCCTGGATGTCGTTCGTGGCCGTCGGCGCCGCCGTGCAGTGGATCGTCAACCAGTCCCTGATCCTGACCGCGGTCAAGGGCTCGAACCCGGACGTGCGGCTGCGCGACGAGCAGTTCGCCAAGGAGCCGATGTACAACGACGTCAGCGAGCTGTGCGTGGCGGTGCTGGTCACGTTCTGCGTGGCCTACAGCTGGATTGCCCTGGTCTTCGCGTTCCCCTTCATCACCCTGCTGCAGCGGTCCGTGCGGCACGCCCGGCTGCTGCAGGACGCGCGCGCCGACTCCAAGACGGGCCTGCTGAACGCGGCGACGTGGGAGAACGGCGCGACGGCGGAGCTGGCCCGTGCGGTGCGGACCAGGACTCAGCTGGCGGTGGCACTGCTCGACATCGACCGCTTCAAGGTGATCAACGACACCTACGGGCACCTGACCGGCGACGAGGTGCTCAAGGAGATCGCGCACACGCTGAAGACGATGCTGCGCGATTACGACCTGGCGGGCCGGTTCGGCGGCGAGGAGTTCGCCCTGCTGCTGCCGCAGACCCGGGCGGTCGACGCCTTCCGCATCGCCGAAAGGATCCGCTCCGCCATCTCCGGCCTCTGCATCATCGCCCCCGGTGCGACCGGCGGGGAGCGGGTACACGTCACGGTGTCGATCGGAGTCGCCGCATTGGACAGCGGCAGCAAGCGCGAGTACGCCGAACTCATGGCGGCCGCCGACGCCGCCTTGTACCGGGCGAAGTCAGGCGGCCGGGACCAGGTGCAGATGATCAGCACGACCAGGGGCCTGCACGCGGTGAGCAGCCTGCCCCGCGCCGTCGGCGACGAGGACCAGCGGCCGAGCCTGTTCCGCCGCGCGGCCGGTTCCTAGGCAGCGGTCTTCGTCGCGTCCGGCACCGCCAGGACGGCCAGGATGGCGTTGCCCCCGCTGTGGCACTGCGACGCGTTCCCCGTCCGCAGCACCTCAGGGGTGTCGTATCCCTGGCAGGTCCAGCCGCTCACCACGACCGGCGCGCCGCCGCCGTTACCCGCCACCTGCCCACCGGAGATCCTGGCCGCGTACTCGTTCTCGACCCGGATGGCGGTCGTGCAGTTCACCGAGCCCTTGGCCACCGTGATGACGACCGGCACGCCGGCCGCGGTGCGCGCGCTGCCGCAACTCGCTCCTGCCGTGGCCGGCCCGGACGAGCACCCGGTCAAGAAGCAGGTCCCGAGGCCGCATAGCGTTACGAAAACCCATGCCGTAATGCCCGCTCGCACGGTCTCACCCTAGTATCCCGGGCCCGGTCCGGCTGCCCGCGACACTGTGCATATTCATGCGTTATAGTGAATACTCTTCCATTGCAGCCGGACGTGAGGGACATATGGGTGCCAGGGTTGCGGTCGCGGGGGCCAGCGGCTACGCGGGCGGCGAACTGCTCCGGCTGCTGACCGGTCATCCCGACCTCGAGATCGGCGCGCTCGCCGCGAACAGCAGCGCCGGGCAGCCGGTGACCGCCGCGCACCCGCAGCTGACCGGTCATCCCGGCCTTGACGACGCCATCTTTGCCGGCACTGACCCGGACGTCCTGGCCGATGCCGACCTGCTCTTCACCGCGCTCCCGCACGGCGAGTCCGCGCAGCTAGCCGCGCGCCTCCCGGACCACCTCAGGGTGATCGACCTCGGCGCCGACTTCAGGCTCGCCGATCCCGGCGCGTGGGAGCGGTACTACCCGACGCCGTACGCCGGCCAGTGGACCTACGGCCTGCCCGAACTGCCTGGCGCCCGGGACGCGATCAAGGCGGCGGCCCGGGTGGCCGCGCCCGGCTGCTACGCCACCGCGTCGATCCTCGCGCTGGCCCCGCTGCTGGCGGCCGGCCTGGCCGATCCAGCCGACATCGTGATCGTGGCCGCTTCCGGCACGTCCGGCGCGGGCCGCTCGCTGCGGCCCGGCCTGCTGGCCACCGAGGTCATGGGGTCGATGTCCGCTTACCAGGTCGGTGGCGTGCACCGGCATACACCGGAAATAGAGCAAAACATTGATCCCGAACGGGCCGGGTTGCCCGCCCCGGTACCGGTGTCAGTGTCCTTCACGCCGACGCTCGCCCCGATGCCGCGCGGCATCCTGGCCACCTGCACCGCCCGGCTGCGGGAACCGGCCGTCGCGGTCTCTGGTACCGGCCAGCTGCGCGACGCGCTCCGCGCCGCCTACGACGCCGAACCCTTCGTGCACGTGCTGCCCGAGGACCGGTGGCCGGCCACCGGTGCCACCCTCGGCTCCAACGCCGCCCACTTGCAGGTGGCGGCCGACCCGCACGCCGGCCGCGCCGTCGTCATCTGCGCCCTGGACAACCTGGTCAAGGGCGCGGCCGGCCAGGCCATCCAGATTGCCAACCTCATGCTCGACCTGCCGGAAACGGCCGGCCTGACCAAATCCGGAGTAGCCCCATGAGCGTCACCGCCCCGCTCGGCTTCCGCGCCGCCGGAGTGACAGCCGGACTCAAGCCATCCGGCCAGCCGGATGTGGCCGTGGTCCTGAACGACGGGCCGTCGCGGGCCGCCGCCGCGGTATTCACCACCAACCGGGTACAGGCCGCCCCGGTGACCTGGACCCGCCAGGTGGTCACCGGCGGCCGGGTCCGGGCCGTGGTGCTCAACTCTGGCGGGGCCAACGCCTGCACGGGGCCGCTCGGCTTCCAGGACACGCACGCCACCGCCGAGCACCTGGCTGCCGCGATCGAAACTCTGTCTGCCGAGGAAATTGGGGCAGGGGAGATCGCGGTGTGCTCGACCGGCCTGATCGGCGAGCGGCTGCCGATGGACAAGCTGCTCCCCGGCATCAGCGCCGCCGCGGCCGAAGCCTCCCGGGCCGGCGGCCTGGCCGCCGCCGACGCGATCAGGACGACCGACACCGTGGTGAAGATCGCCTTCCGCCGGCCCGACGGCTATTCCATCGGAGGGATGGCCAAGGGGGCCGGGATGCTCGCGCCCGGGCTGGCCACCATGCTGTGCGTGCTCACCACCGACGCCGACCTCGAGCCGGCCCAGCTGGACGCCGCGCTCAGGAACGCGACCGCGACAACCTTCGACCGGCTCGACACCGACGGCTGCATGTCGACCAACGACACGGTGCTGCTGATGGCCAGCGGGGCCAGCGGGGTGACGCCGGACAAGACCGAGTTCACCCTGGCGCTCACCGATGTGTGCGCCGACCTGGCCCGCCAGCTTCAGCTCGACGCCGAGGGCGCCAACAAGATGATCTCGATCGAGGTGATCGGCGCGGCCTCGGAGGCCGACGCGGTGACCGTCGGGCGTTCGGTGGCCCGCAACAACCTGCTCAAGTGCGCCATCGGCGGGGAAGACCCCAACTGGGGCCGGGTGCTCAGCGCGGCCGGTACCACGGACGCCGTCTTCCAGCCGGACCGGCTGAACGTCGCCATCAACGGAATCTGGGTCTGCCGCCACGGCGCCCCGGGCGACGAGCGCTCGAAGGTCGACCTGAGGCCGAAGGACGTGACGATCACCGTGGACCTGTCCGCGGGCCCGCACTCCGCCATCATCTTGACCACCGACCTGACCACCGCCTACGTGCACGAGAATTCGGCGTACTCCACGTGACCCTGACCGACAGCCGGATCACCGACGCCTCGGCCAAGGCGGCCACGCTGATCGAGGCGCTGCCCTGGCTGAACAGGTTCCACGGCCAGACCGTGGTGATCAAGTACGGCGGTCACGCGATGGCCGACGAGGAGCTCCGCCTGGCCTTCGCCCAGGACCTGGTGTTCCTGCGTTACGCCGGGCTGCGCCCGGTCGTGGTACACGGCGGCGGCCCGCAGATCAGCGCGCAGCTCGACCGGCTCGGAGTGGAGTCCTCGTTCACCGCGGGCCTGCGGGTCACCACCCCGGAGGCCATGGAGGTCGTCCGGATGGTCCTGTCCGGCACGGTGAACAAGGACATCGTCGGCCTGATCAACCGGCACGGCCCGTTCGCGGTGGGCCTGTCCGGGGAGGACGCGGGCACGTTCACCGCGATCCGCAAGGCGGCGGTCGTGGACGGCGAGTCCGTGGACATCGGCCTGGTCGGCGACATCGTCGCCACCGACCCGGGCGCGATCCGGGCCCTGCTGGCCGATGGCCGGATTCCGGTCGTCTCCAGCGTGGCCTCGGGCCGGCACGGCGAGGTCTACAACGTGAACGCGGACACCGCGGCGGCCGCGCTCGCGGTGGCACTGGACGCCGCCAAGCTGGTCGTGCTCACCGACGTGGCCGGCCTGTACCGGGACTGGCCGGCGTCGGCCGACGTGATCAGCGAGCTCACCGCGGCCGAACTCGAGCGGCTGCTGCCCGGCCTGTCCGCCGGGATGATCCCCAAGATGGAGGCGTGCCTGACCGCGGTGCGCGGCGGCGTCCCGCAGGCGCACGTCCTGGACGGCCGCCTCAGCCACGCCGTCCTCTTGGAGATCTTCACCGACTCCGGCATCGGCACGATGGTCCTTCCTGGAGGTAGCCAGTGACCAACACAGAAAACCTGCAGAAGCGGTTCGAGGCGGCGTTCATGCCCAACTACGGCGTGCCCCCGCTGGCCATCAGCCGCGGGCAGGGCTGCCGGGTGCAGGACGCCGACGGGCGGGAGTACCTGGACCTGATCGCCGGGATCGCGGTGAGCTCGCTCGGGCACGCCCACCCGGCCATCGTCGAGGCCGTCAGCCGCCAGGTGGCCGAGGTAGCGCACACCTCCAACTTGTACCTGCACGAACGCGAGATCGACTTGGCGGAGCGCATATTGGATCTCCTCGGGGGGGACGACCCCCCCCAGACCCCCCCCGCTCCTGGGGGGACCCATCCCCCCAGACCCCCCTTGGGGGGCCGCGTGTTCCTCGCCAACTCGGGTGCCGAGGCCAACGAGGCCGCGATCAAGCTGGTGCGGCGCATCGCCGGACCCGGGCGCCCGGTGATCGTGGCCGCCGAGCGCAGCTTCCACGGCCGGACGATGGGCTCGCTCGCGCTGACTGGCAAGGAGTCGATCCGCGCCCCGTTCGGCCCGTTCGGCCTGACCGTCCGGTTCGTTCCCTACGGGGACGCCGACGCGCTGCGTGCGGCGGTGGGCTCGGACGTGGCGGCCGTGTTCCTCGAGCCCGGCCTGGGCGAGAGCGGCGTGGTGCCCGCCCCTGAGGGTTACCTGCTCGCCGCGCGGCAGGCGTGCGACGAGGCCGGGGCCCTGCTCGTACTGGACGAGATCCAGTCCGGCATCGGCCGGACCGGAGCATGGTTCGCGCACCAGGCCGCCGGGGTTCGCCCGGACGTGCTGACCCTGGCCAAGGGCCTGGGCGGCGGGCTGCCGATCGGGATGTGCGTCGGGCTCGGCGCGGCAGGCACCGGGTTCGCCCGGGGCGACCATGGCTCCACCTTCGGTGGCAACCCGGTCGCCTGCGCCGCGGCCCTGGCCGTGCTCGACACCATCGAGCGCGACGGGCTGCTGGCCCAGGTCACCGCGGTCGGCGAGCACCTGGCGGCCGGCCTGAGCCAGACCGGCCACCCGCTGATCGCCGGGGTCCGGGGCGTCGGCCTGTGGCGGGCGGTCGTGCTGACCGCCGAGGTGGCCCCCGACGTCGAGGCGGCTGCCCGGCGGGCCGGTTTCCTGGTCAACGCGGTGCAACCGGACGCCATCAGGCTGGCGCCGCCGCTGATACTATCCGCCGGACAAGCGGACGAGTTTATCGCCGCGCTACCCGGGATTCTCGACGAGGCGACGGAATGACCAGGCACTTCCTGCGCGACGACGACCTGTCGCCGGCCGAGCAGGGCGCGGTTCTCGACCTGGCCGCCCAGATGAAGAAGGACAGGTTCGGATGGCAGCCGCTGGCCGGGCCGCTGGCCGTCGCCGTGCTGTTCGACAAGCCGTCGCTGCGGACCCGGGTGTCCTTCACGATCGGCATCGCCGAACTCGGCGGCCACCCGCTGGTGATCGACACCCAGACCACCCACATCGGCCGGGGCGAGACCATCGAGGACGTGGCCCGGGTGCTGACCCGGCAGGTAGCGGCGATCGCCTGGCGGACCGCCGGGCAGGACCGCATCGACGCGATGGCGTCGGCCGCGACCGTGCCGGTGATCAACGCGCTCACCGACCAGTTCCACCCCTGCCAGATCCTGGCCGACCTGCAGACCGTCCAGGCGCACTACGGCTCGCTGGCCGGCCGCGTGCTGACCTTCCTGGGTGACGGCTCGAGCAACATGGCGCACTCCTACCTGCTAGGCGGCGCCACCGCCGGGATGCACGTCCGGATCGGCGCCCCGGATGCCTACCACCCCGATCCGGCGGTGCTGGCCGCCGCGGCGCGGATCGCTGCCGGGACCGGCGGCTCGGTGGACGTGCTCACCGACGCAAGGGCGGCGTGCCAGGAGGCCGACGTCATCGCCACCGACGTGTGGACGTCGATGGGCCAGGACAGCGAGCGGGCGCAGCGGCTCGCGATCCTCGGCTCGGGCGACTCCTACCAGCTGGACGCGGCCAAGCTGGCCCTGGGCCGGCCGGGATGCCTGGTATTGCACTGCCTGCCCGCGCACCGCGGCGAGGAGATCACCGCCGAGGTGATCGACGGGCCGAACAGCGTGGTCTGGGAGCAGGCGGAGAACCGGCTGCACGCGCAGAAGGCCCTCATGGCCTGGTTGCTGGAACAGCCATGACCACCCCCCTGACCAAGACGGCCAGGCACGCCAGGATCGCCGACATCCTGGCCCGCGAGCAGGTCCGCTCCCAGGAGGAACTGGCCGACCTGCTGGAGCGGTACGCCGGGGTGCACGTGACACAGGCGACGCTGTCCCGGGACCTGGACGAGCTCGGCATCGTGCGGCTGCGCTCGGGCGGCGCGCTGGTCTACTCCCTGCCGGAAGTGCCCGGCGGCCCGGGCTCGCACCCCGGCGGCCCGGGCTCGCCTCCTGGCGGCGCGGGCTCGCAGTCCGGTGCCAGGGTCGCCGGGCTCCCCGGGCGCTCCGGGGCCGAGTCGCCGCACGACGCGCGGCTGGCCCGCTACCTGAGCGAGCTGATGACCTCGGCCGAGGCAAGCGCCAACCTGGTCGTACTGCGGACCCCGGCCGGGGCCGCCCAGTTTCTCGCCTCGGTCATCGACCACGCGGCGCTGCCTTCGGTGCTCGGCACCGTGGCCGGGGACGACACCGTGCTGCTGATCGCGCGGGACCCGGCCGGCGGCGACGCCCTGGCCGCGGACTTCCTGCGCCTCGCCAGCCGTCGGCGATTACCGTCCCCGGCGCGCTGCCTCACTGAGTCGATGGCACATTGGGCTGGCTAGAACGTGCCCAACGGCACATCGACCCCGTCGGCGGCATGCCATGTGCGACAAAACTGAGGCGTTCGTACGGTAGAAAGTAGGACTGTGGAAGCAGCGGAGCATTCCGGGAACACGGAGAGCGAGCACACGGCCGGGGACCCGGGTGGTTCCGACGGGGCCACGCGCCTGTGGGGCGGGCGGTTTGGCGCCGGTCCGGCCGACGCGCTGGCCCGGCTGTCGGTCAGCGTCCAGTTCGACTGGCGCCTGGCGCGGTACGACCTGCGGGCCTCCCGGGCGCATGCCCGGATGCTGCACCGGGCCGGGCTGCTGACCGACGCCGAGCTGAGCTCCATGCTCAAGGCCCTCGAAGACCTCGACCGGGCCTGCGCGAACGGCTCGTTCCGGCCCACGGTCGCCGACGAGGACGTGCACACCGCGCTCGAACGCGGGCTGCTCGAGCGGCTCGGCGCGCTGGGCGGCAAGCTGCGGGCCGGGCGCAGCCGCAACGACCAGGTCGCGACCGACCTGCGGCTCTACCTGCGGGACAACGTCCGGCTGATCGCGAGCAGGCTGTCTGAGCTGGAGACCGCGCTGATCGACCAGGCCGCCGCGTGCGGCGACCTGCCCGCACCTGGCATGACCCACCTGCAGCACGCACAGCCCGTGCTGTTCGGCCACCAGTTGCTGGCGCACGTCCAGGCGTTCGCCCGCGACGTCGGGCGGCTGCGCGACTGGGACAAGCGCGCCGCGGTGAGCCCGCTCGGGTCCGGCGCGCTGGCCGGGTCGTCGCTGGCGGTCGACCCGCAGGTGCTCGCGGACGAGCTCGGCTTCGCTGAGCCTGCCCCGAACTCCATGGACGCGGTGGCCGACCGCGACTTCGCGGCCGAGTTCTGCTTCGCCGCGGCGCTGACCGGGGTGCACCTGTCCCGGCTCGGCGAGGAGATCGTGCTCTGGTCCTCGCAGGAGTTCGGCTGGGTGGAGATCGACGATGCCTACGCGACCGGGTCCTCGATCATGCCGCAGAAGAAGAACCCGGACGTGGCCGAGCTGGCCCGGGGCAAGGCGGGCCGCCTGATCGGCGGGCTGACCGGGCTGCTCACCACGCTCAAGGGCCTGCCGCTGACGTACAACAGGGACCTGCAGGAGGACAAGGAGCCGGTCTTCGACGCGGTCGACACCCTGCTCCTGGTGCTGCCCGCCATGGCCGGGCTGATCGCGACGCTGCGGGTCAACCCGGACCGGCTGCGCCGCGGTGCCTCCACCGGCTTCACTCTCGCCACCGACCTGGCCGAGTACCTGGTCCGCCGGGGCGTCCCGTTCCGCGAGGCGCACGAGGTCGTCGGGCACCTGGTGGTGTGGTGCCAGGTGCACGACTGCGACCTGGCCGACGTGACCGACGCCGACCTGGCCAAGGTTTCCGAGCACCTGACGCCCGACGTCCGGCAGGTGCTGACGGTGGATGGGGCGCTCGCGGCCCGCCAGGGCCACGGCGGCACCGCGCCGGTCCGCGTCGCCGAGCAGATCGCCGCGCTGCGCCTCACGGTCGATGCGCACGCCGCCTGGGCCGCCGGGGACGCTAGGTAGGCCAGGTAGGTGCTGATACCGCGGAACTTCTTCGCCCGGCCCTCGGTCGAGGTCGCGCCGGACCTGCTGGGCTGCGTGCTCGAGCACGAGACGGCGGACGGCCTGGTCGCGGTCGAGCTCACCGAGGTCGAGGCGTACGCCGGGCGATCCGATCCCGCCTCGCACGCCTACCGGGGCAAGACGGCACGGAACGCGGTGATGTTCGGCCCGCCCGGGCACGCCTACGTGTACTTCACCTACGGCATGCACTTCTGCGTGAACGTGGTCTGCCTGGGGGAGGAAGGCAGCGCCTCGGCGGTGCTGCTGCGGGCCGGCCGGGTCCTTGCGGGCGAGGAACTCGCCCGCACCCGGCGGACCCGGGGCACGACCGTCATCGCGCCGCGTGACCTGGCCCGCGGGCCGGCCCGGCTCTGCCAGGCGCTCGGCATCGACCGGGCACAGAACGGTGCGGACATGGTTTCCGCTGGGTCGCCGCTTCGGATGCTTAACGGAACCCTCATCCAGCCTGCAACGCCCCGCAGGATTGTCACCGGACCCCGGGTCGGGGTGAGCAGTGCCGCCGAAATCCCCTGGCGGTTCTGGTACGACGGGGACCCAACCGTGTCGATCTACCGGCCGCACGTACCACGGCGACCCAAACTGGTTACCCCCTGACGGCTTGTAAGTGGCACCATGCAGGCGTGGACGACATCATTGAGGAACTCAGCTGGCGAGGCTTGATCGCCGTCAACACCGATCTCGACGAGCTGCGGCTGGCGCTGAAGTCCGGCCGGGTGACGGTCTACTGCGGCTTCGACCCGACCGCGGCCGGGCTGCACATCGGGAACCTGGTGCAGATGCTGACGCTTCGTCGGCTGCAGCTCGCCGGGCACCGCCCGATCGGGCTGGTCGGCGGGGCGACCGGACTGATCGGCGACCCGAGCGGCAAGTCGGCCGAGCGGGTGCTCAACCCCACCGAGGTCGTCGCCGGGTGGGTGGAGCGGATCCGCGGCGAGGTGTCCAGGTTCCTCGACTTCGACGCGGGCGAGTCGAGCGCGCTCATCGTGAGCAACCTGGACTGGACCGCGCCGATGCACGTGCTCGATTTCCTCCGCGACATCGGCAAGCACTTCTCGGTCAACCGGATGCTGGACCGCGAGTCGGTGCGGGCCCGGCTGGAGGCGGGCGGGATCAGCTACACCGAGTTCAGCTACCAGCTGCTGCAAGCCATGGACTTCCTCGAGCTCTACCGTCGCTACGGCTGCACGCTGCAGCTCGGGGGCAGCGACCAGTGGGGCAACCTGGTCGCCGGGGTCGGGCTGATCAGGTCGGTCGAGAGCGCCTCCGTGCACGCCCTGGCCACCCCGCTGATCACCAAGCCGGACGGCACCAAGTACGGCAAGACCGAGGGCGGCGCGATCTGGCTGAGCGCCGACCTGATGTCGCCGTACGCGTTCTACCAGTTCTGGCTGAACGTGTCCGACGCCGAGGTGCCCGGCCTGCTGCGCGTGTTCAGCTTCAAGTCGCGGGAGGAGATCGACGAGCTGGTGCGCGAGAGCACCGAGCGTCCGGCCGCCCGGATCGGCCAGCGCGCGCTGGCCGAGGAGATCACCACGCTGGTACACGGCGCCGAGGAGACCAGGCGGGCGATCGCGGCCAGCCGGGCCCTGTTCGGCCAGGGGTCTCTGACCGATCTCGACGAGCGCAC
>DAIOWL010000040.1:0-14875 GCA_036758545.1 Streptosporangiaceae bacterium
CTGGTCAGGACGTGCGGGGCGGTGCCGGTGCAGACCGATGCGGCCACCCACGACCGCTGGGTCGCGCTCGTCTCGCACGCCCCGCACCTGCTCGCCGCGGCGATGGCGGCCCGGCTTGAGGCCGCGCCGGCCGAGGCTTTGGACCTGGCTGGGCAGGGACTGCGCGACGTGACCAGGATCGCCGCCGGGGATACCGGCCTGTGGACCCAGATCCTGGCCGCGAACGCCGGACCGGTCGCCGAGGTGCTGGCCGCGGTGGCCGCCGACCTGGCCGAGGCGGCCAGGATGCTGACCGACGGCGACCCGAAGTCGGTCGCGACGCTGCTCGACATCGGCCAGGCCGGGGTGGCCAGGATCCCCGGCAAGCACGGGGGCGCGCCGCGCGAGTTCACCGCGGTGCAGGTCGTCATCCGCGACCAGCCCGGCGAGCTGACCCGGCTGTTCGACGCGGCCGGCCGGGCCGGCGTCAACATCGAGGACGTCAGGATCGAGCACTCGCCCGGGCTGCCGGTCGGCGTGGCCGAGCTCTCGGTCCGGCCCGCCGAGGCCGGCCCGCTGCTGGCCGCGCTGGAGGCGGGCGGCTGGCCGGTCCGCCGCTAGCCAACATATTTATCCCGAACGGGCCGGGTTGCCCGCTCCGCTACCCTGCATGCTCTTCTGGTTTGCCGTGCGAACCGCGGGGTAGCCGCAACGACTCACAGATGAACGTGCCCTGAACGATGGTCGTACGGACGGGAGCTACGTGGTTTCTGATGAGGAAATGCAGGTGGTCGCGACCCGGCCCGCCGCCTCTGCTGCCCCGATCGCCTTCCTGAACGTCTCCAAGCGGTACCCGGGCCGGGCGCAGGCCGCGGTCGATGATCTGAGTCTTGAGGTGCCGAGCGGCGAGATCTGTGTGCTCATCGGGCCGTCCGGGTGCGGCAAGACGACCGCGCTGAAGATGGTCAACCGGCTGATCCCGATGACCGACGGCGACATCACGATCGACGGCAAGAGCGTCAACGCCATCGAGACCGCGCAGCTGCGCCGCGGCATCGGGTACGTGTTCCAGCAGATCGGCCTGTTTCCGCACATGACGGTCGAGGACAACATCGGCACCGTGCCCCGGCTGCTCGGCTGGCCCAAGGCCAGGATCCGCGAGCGCGCGCTCGAACTGCTCCAGCTGGTCGGGCTCGACTCGCAGGACAACCTGCGCCGCTATCCGGGGGAGTTCTCCGGCGGCCAGCAGCAGCGCATCGGGGTGGCCCGGGCGATGGCCGTCGACCCTCCGATCATGCTGATGGACGAGCCGTTCGGCGCGATCGACCCGATCACCCGTGACCGGCTGCAGGACGATTTCCTGCGTCTGCACCGCGAGGTGCGCAAGACGATCATCTTCGTCACCCACGACATCGACGAGGCGATCAAGATGGGTGACCGCATCGCGATCATGCGGGACGGGCGCCTGGTGCAGCTCGACACGCCCGACAAACTGCTGGCCGCGCCGGCCGACGCGTTCGTCGCCGACTTCGTGGGCGCGGACCGCGGTCTGAAGCGGCTGAGGGTGTGGACGCTGAACGACCTGCAGCTCGATCCGTGGTCGGGGACCAAGGAGCCGGAGGCCCCGGCGGGCACCACGCTGCGCGACGCGCTGTCGCTCATGCTCACCGAGGGAGCCACCCGCGTCACCGTGACCGGCCAGGACGGGGCGGTCATGGGCTGCGTGAGCCTGGAGCGGATCGCCGCCATGCTGGGTCCCGAACCACCGGGTCCCGAACCACCGGGTCCTGAACCACGGGGCCCGGAGCAGGAGGCGTCCGCGCCGTGAGCGTGCTCCTGCCCCTCGGCGGCACCCCGTCCCCGGCCCCGAGCCCGGTCATCCCCGGGTTCGGCGGGGGCGGCAGCCAGACGTGCGTCGCGAAGAACGGGCAGTTCTGCGGGGCCTGGTTCGTGGACAACTTCGGCTCGCGCTTCGCCCCCCGCCTGGTTGAGCACATCGAGCTGACCGCCATCGCCATCGGGATCGGGATGGTGATCGCGCTGGCCGCGGCGCTGCTCGCGCACCGCTACGGCTGGTTCGAGACGCCGTTCTCGCTGTTCGCGGCCTTTCTCTACACGATCCCGGCGCTGGCGTTCTTCGAGCTCATGGTGCAGGTCACCGGCCTGAACCGGTTCACCGCCGAGATCGCCCTGGTCTCGTACACGCTGCTCATCCTGTTCGTCAACACCCTGGCCGGGTTGCGCGCCGTGCCGCCCGACGCGCTCGAGGCGGCCCAGGCGATGGGGCTGTCCCGGCGTCAGACGCTGCTTCGGGTCGAGCTCCCGCTGGCTATGCCGCCCATCATGACCGGGCTGCGGATCGCGACCGTGACGACGATCAGCCTGGCTACCGTGGCCGCCTATATCGGCGCCGGAGGCCTGGGCGAGCCGATCTTCGACGGGATCCAGACCGGCTTCAAGACCGAGTTCATCGCGGCGGGTGCCCTGGCCATCGTGCTGGCCCTGGCGGCCGACGGACTGCTGGTCGTGGCGCAGCGGCTGCTCACCCCGTGGGCCCGCCACAGGAGGGCCTGAGCATGCAGACGCTGATCGACTCGTTCACGTTCTTCGGCAACCATGCCAGCCTGATGAGGGACAAGACCCTGGCCCACCTGGCCCTCTCGTTCGCCTCGCTCGCGGTGGCGCTGGCCATCGCGATCCCGCTCGGGATCTGGCTTGGTCACCTGCACCGCGGGTCGTTCCTGGCCATCAACGTCTCCAACGTCGGTCGCGCGCTGCCCAGCCTGGCCGTGATCTCCATCGGCATCGCCTACCTGGGCATCGGCTTCTGGAACGTGCTCGTCGCGCTGGTCGTGCTGGCCGCCCCGGTCATGCTGGCCAACGCCTACGTGGCGGTGGAGCAGGTGGACCGCAACGCCGTCGAGGCGGCCCGCGCGGCGGGCATGACCGCCTGGCAGGTGCTGACCCGGGTGGAGCTGCCGCTGGCCACGCCGCTGATCTTCGCCGGCGTCCGCACCGGCAGCGTGTACGTGATCGCGACCGCGACGCTCGCCACCTTCGCCGGGGGTGGCGGGCTGGGCGACATCATCGTCAACGAGCCGACCTACGGCGTCCCGGGCGTGATCGCCGGGGCACTGACCATCACCGTGCTCGCGTTCGCGGTCGACGGGCTGCTGGCCCTGGTCCAGCGCGCGGCCACCCCCCGGCCGCTCCGCAAACGCGGGCGTCTCGGCCGGGCGGACACCGTGGTCGCCGCGCCCACAACGGCGACGGAGGATCTCGTCGTCCAGTAATCCTGACAAGGCAACGGGAGGAGAAGACATGTCCCGTCATCCCGGAGGCCAGGTACCTGGCTACCGCAGACTAACGCGCACCGCGGCGCTCGCCGTGCTCGCGGCCGTCGCCCTGCTGCTGGCCGCGTGCAGCAGCAGTGGCAGTAGCAGCACGGCCAGTACCGGCGGCGGCAGCAGCAGTTCCTCGGGTTCGTCGAACGTGGGGAACGGCAAGTCGATCACCCTCGGCACCAAGAACTTCACCGAGGAGTTCGTCATCGGCGCGCTGTACCAGCAGGCCCTGCAGGCCAAGGGCTACAAGGTCGTCTACAAACCCAACATCGGGGCCACCGAGGTCGTGGACAAGGCGCTCACCAGCGGGCAGATCGACGCCTACCCCGAGTACACGGGCGAGTCGGCGGTTACGGTGGCGGCCATCAACACCATCGCCACGTCGCCGCAGCAGGAATACAACCTGGCCAAGGGGTTCTACGCCAAGCGCGGCCAGTCGATGAGCGCCATGACTCCGTTCTTCGACACCGACGCGATCGCGGTGACCAAGGCCTACGCGACCAGGTACGGACTCAAGACCACGGCCGACCTGAAGAAGATCCCGCACTTCACGCTCGGGGCGCGGCCTGAGTTCCAGGGCCGCCAGCAGGGCGCGGTCGGCATTCAGAAGGTCTACGGCGTCAACAACTTCACCTTCAAGTCGCTGGCCCTCGGCCTGCAGTACCAGGCGCTCGACTCCGGTGCCATCAACGCCGCCGACGTGTTCACCACCGACCCGCAGCTGGCTAGCGGGAAGTACGTGGTGCTCACCGACCCCAAGCACATCTTCGGGTTCCAGAACGTGGCGCTGGTCATCAACACCAAGAAGCTCAACGAGCTCGGCGGCCAGCAGTTCATGAACATCATTAACCAGGTGAATGCGCTGCTGACCACTCCCGCCATCACCGCGATGAACAAGGCGGTCGCGATCGACAAGCAGGATCCCCAGACCGTAGCCAAGACGTTCCTGTCCGCCAACCACCTCAGCTAGACCCGGCCCCGTCGGCCCGGGACAAACGCCGTGAACCCGGGATTCCAGGGCGTTCTGACGCCGTGGAATCCCGGGTTCATGCTGTTCGAATTACGCCGAACGGGCCAGGTTCGCCGCTCCGGCGGTCAGCGCGTGCCGTGGCCGGGTTGGATCCCACCGGAAGAAGCGCACCGATAGCAGCAGGCCGCCCACCGCCCAGGCGGCCAGCACCGCCAGGTCACGCCCTGACATGCTCGCGGACGGCTGGAGCGCCCGGGTCACCGCGTCGATCATCGGCTGGGCCGGCAGGTAGCTCATCAGCGTGTCCAGCCAGTGCGGCAGCCCGGACAGGCCGCCGAACCCGCCGGAGAAGATGATCAGCGGCAGGTAGGTCAGCGTGAGCAGCGGGTTCGCGCCCTGCGCGGAGGTGAGCAGCGGGGTGATCGCGGTCCCGGCCGCGGCCAGGGCCAGGGCGCCCAGGGTGCCCGCCAGCAGCAGGCCGCCGATCGCGCCCGCGGTCAGGTGCAGGCCGGCCATGGCCACCCCGACCAGGACCAGGATCAGCGCGGCCGCGTCGGCCAGCAGCACGGTGGCGACGATCCGCCCGGCGAAGTAGCCCCAGGCCGGCAGGGGCGTGGCGCGCCACCGGCGCAGCACGCCGTCTTCTCTGGCTACCACCAGGCCGGAGGCGTGGCACAGGTAGGCCAGGCTCATCGCACCCAGCACGACCAGGCCGGCTACCCGGGCCGCGAGCACGTCCGCCGCGGCGCCCTGGCCAAGATGCTGGACCCGGCCCAGTTGCAGCGCGAGCAGCGCTCCGGGCAGGATCAGGCCGGCCATGAGGGTCCGCGGGGTGCGCAGCAGCAGGGTCAGCTGATAGCGCACCTGTCCCGCGACCATAGTCCCGTCGCTAACCATGGTTCTGTACTCCTTCCTCGCTGGTGAGGGCCAGGTAGGCGTCCTCCAGGCTGGGCGACCCGACCTCCAGGCCGGTCAGGTCCACGTGGTTCCCGCGGGCCCAGCCGGTCAGCAGGGCCAGGTCCGCCGTCACGTCGGCCGAGGGCAGCCTCAGTTCGCCGTCGGCCACGTGGCCGGCCAGCCCCGCGGGCAGATCCGGCGTGCCCGCCGGCAGCCGGTACCTGATCACCGGGAGTCCGCCCATGGCGCGCAGCTTGTCTGGCGACGCATCGGCTACCACCCGCCCGTCGGCCAGCACAACGACCCGGCTGGCCAGGCGCTGCGCCTCGTCCAGGTAGTGGGTGGTGAGCAGGACGCCGGTCCCGCTCGCGGTGAGGTTCTCGATGACCGACCAGAGCCGCCGCCGGGCTTCCGGGTCCAGGCCGGTGGTCGGCTCGTCCAGGAACAGCATCTCCGGCTGGCCGATGATGGCGATGCCCAGGTCCACTCGCCGTCGCTGGCCCCCGCTCAGCGCGCCGATCCTGGTCTGGGCGTCCACGGCCATGTCGATCACGTCGAGGACCTCACCGACCCGGCGCCGGCCCGAATAGAGCCCGCCGAACAGGGTCAGCGCCTCGGTGACCGTGAGCTGGGCGTCCAGGCTGGTCGACTGCAGGACCAGCCCGATCCTGGCCCGCCAGGACTGGCCGGTCCGGCCCCCGGCCCGCGGGTCGGTGCCGAGCACGCGTACGGTCCCGGCGGTCGGCGCCTGGAAGCCCTCCAGGATCTCGATCGTGGTGGTCTTGCCCGCGCCGTTCGGCCCGAGCAGCGCGGTGACCTCCCCGGCCGCCGCGGTGAAGCTGACGTCCTCGACCGCCGCGAAGCCGCCGTAGCGCTTGACCAGATCCTCGACCACGATGGCGCTCACTGCCGCAGACCCTTCGACCCCGTGAATCCCTTCTGGCGGGTTATCCACTGATAGGCGCTGAGCGCGACGACGGCACCCCCGATGACGTCAAGAAACACCTTGTGCATCGCCACGCCGATGACCACGACGACGACGCCGACAACGAACTTGACGGCCGGGTGCACGGTCCCTAGCAACATGTTGTCCTCCTTTGATGGCTCTTTCAGGCTGCCGGGGCTGGTGCCTCCCCGTCTTCGGCGCCGCGATCGATCTGGTGAACCACCCTGGGTTGGAGACCCGCCTCCACCCTGGTGCCGGCGACGCGCGGGGTGCGGAAACGTAATCTGGCTAACGTGAGTGATCAGGTCAGCCCGTCGACGGCAGCGTCAGCGGCCGGGTCCTCCCTGCCGACGCTGGCGGCCCTCCGGCAGGCCCGCGCCAGTCGCGAGGCGCTGCTGCGCCGGATCCTGCCCATCGGTATCGGTGCCCTGGTCATCGTGGTGGTGGCTACCTCCCGGGCCAAGCCGGGCGCCGGGCTGCACGGCGCGTCGCTCGGCGTGACGCTGGCCCTGGCCGGCTTCGCGCTCGCCGCGGTCGGCGGCTTCGCCGCGCTCCTGGCGCACCGGACCGGGGCCTGGCTCCTGGTATCGGTGCTCACCCTGCTGATGGTGAGTTCCTCGGTACTGGTGTGGCTGCAGCCCAACGGGGCCGGGCCGGTCGGCCTGCTGATCGCGGTCGGCGTCGCGGCCCGCATCATCCCGGGCCGGACCAGTGTCGTGTTGCTTACCGCCTGCCTCGCCTTCCTGCTGGTCGCCGAGTCCGTCAGCCAGAACCGCCAGCATCGGGGCACGCTGGAGCTCCTGGTCAACGCGCTCCCGCTGGCCGCGATCTATATGATCGTGCTGTTCGGCCGGCGGATCAGGACACAGGAGACCCAGGCGGAACAGCTGCTGATCGAGCTGGAGGAGAGCCGCGGCGCCGAACTGCGCGCGGCCGCGCTGGCCGAACGGCAGCGGCTGGCCCGCGACATGCACGACGTCCTGGCCCACTCGCTGTCCGGGCTGCTGCTCCAGCTGGAGGGGGCCCGGCTGCTCGCGCTGGCGAGCCCGGCCGACGGGCGGCTGGCCGGAACCATCGACCGCGCCCACGAGCTGGCCAAGAACGGCCTGGACGAGGCGCGCCGGGCCATCGGCATGCTCCGCGACGACGACCTGCCCGGCCCGGACCGGCTGGCCGCGCTCACCGCGGCCTTCCAGGCCGACACGGGCGTGCCCGCCCGGTTCAGCTCGTCGGGCACGCCGAGGGAACTAGCCTCCGCGGTCCGCCTCGCGCTGTACCGGGTGACCCAGGAGGCGCTGACCAACGTGCGCAAGCACGCCCGCCCCGAACGCGTCGAGGTCCGGTTGGAGTATCTGCCCGACCAGGTCAGCCTGGCGGTGGAGGATGTGGGCGTGCCCGCCGAACCTCCGCCCGCCGGATCCGAAGGCGGCTATGGCCTGACCGGCATGCGCGAGCGGGCGGAACTTCTCGGCGGGATCCTGGACGCCGCCCCGACCGATACCGGCTTCCGGGTGCTGCTGAAGGTACCGGCGTGACCGCGGTCCGGGTGCTGGCAGCGGACGACCAGCGGGTGGTGCGCGAGGGCCTGGCCATGCTGCTCGGGCTGCTCCCCGACGTCGAGGTAGTCGGCACCGCGGCGGACGGCGAGGAGGTGCTGGCCCTGGCGGCCGAGCTGAGACCCGACGTGATCCTGATGGACTTGCGGATGCCCCGGATGGACGGGGTGGAGGCCACCCGCCGGCTGCGGGAGCGTGATCCCGCGGTCAAGGTGGTCGTGCTGACCACCTACGCCGACGACCGTTCGGTCCTGGACGCGCTGCGGGCCGGCGCGCTCGGCTACCTGACCAAGGACGCGGGCGCGGCCGAGATCCAGCAGGCCCTGCACCGGGTGGCCGGCGGCCAGGCGGTCCTCGATCCGGCCGTGCAGTTGCACCTGGTCGAGGCGATTGCGGACGGGCCGCCCTCCGGGCCGGCCCCCGCCTCCCTTCCCGACGGCCTGACCCCGCGTGAGGCCGAGGTCCTTACGCTCATCGCGGCGGGTCTGTCCAACGCGGAGATCGCCGAGCGCCTCGTGGTCAGTGAGGCGACGGTGAAAAGCCACGTCAATCACATGCTGGCGAAGATCGGCGCGCGTGACCGCGCCCAGGCCGTGGGTTACGCGTACCGGCACGGACTCGCATCCCGGTAGAGTCGCTCGGGTGAAGACTTCAGCCGGCCTGGCCGAGGAGAGCGAAACGGATCGCGGGTCCGGGCTCGTCGTCGCCGTCGACGGGCCGTCCGGGGCGGGCAAGTCGAGCGCGTCACGCGGCGCGGCCCGTGCGCTCGGCCTGCGTTACCTGGACACCGGGTCGATGTACCGGGCACTCACCTGGTGGCTGCTCGACCGCGGCGCCGACACCACCGACCCCGAGGTGGTGGCCCGGCTGGCGGCCGAGCCTGTCATCGAGGTCGGCACCGACCCGGCCGCGCCGTGGACCCGGGTCGACGGCGCCGACGTGTCCGAGGCGATCAGGACGCGCGAGGTCACCGGCGCGGTCAGCGCCGTGGCGGCCGTACCGCAGGTCCGAGCGCGCCTGATCGCGATGCAGCGGGAGATCATCGCCGGGGCCGGGGGGATTGTGGCCGAGGGCCGCGACATCGGCACCGTGGTCGCGCCCGACGCGCAGGTCAAGGTGTTCCTGACCGCCGACGGCGCGGCCCGGGCCAGCCGCCGGGCCGCCGAGGCCAGCTGGTCCACCCGGGCCGATCAGGAGCGGCGCGACCGGATGGACGCGGCGCAGAGCGGGAAGGCCGCCGACGCGGTCGAGGTCGATTCCACCGGGCTGGACCTGGACGGGGTAGTCGGCGTCATCGTCGGGCTTGCCTTGCAGAAGAGCAGATGACGATGGCGGACGAAGCCGTCCCGGTCGTTGCCGTCGTCGGCCGGCCCAACGTGGGCAAGTCGACGCTGGTGAACCGGATCCTGGGCAGTCGGCAGGCAGTGGTGGAGGACAAGCCCGGGGTGACCAGGGACCGGGTCACCTACGACGCCCTCTGGAACGGCCGGGCGTTCACCATCGTCGACACCGGCGGCTGGGAGCCCTCGGTGGAGGGCTCTGAGAGCCTGGCCGCGCGGGTCGCTGCCCAGGCCAGGGTGGCGGTGGACGCGGCCGACGCGGTGCTTTTCGTGGTGGACGCCACCGTGGGCGTGACCGACGCCGACGCCGCGGTGGCCAGCGTGCTGCGCCGCTCCGGCAAGCCGGTCGTGGTCGCGGCCAACAAGGTCGACGACACCCGGGCCGAAGCCGAGGCCGCGGCGCTGTGGTCGCTCGGCCTCGGCGAGCCCGCCCCGGTCAGCGCGCTGCACGGGAGGGGCAGCGGTGACCTGCTCGACCTGATACTCGACGCGCTGCCGGAGGCGCCGCGGCACACCGACACCGAGGGCGGGCCGCGCCGGGTGGCCCTGCTCGGCCGCCCCAACGTCGGCAAGTCCAGCCTGCTGAACAAGCTGGTCGGCCACCAGCGCTCCCTGGTCGACCCGGTGGCCGGCACCACCAGGGACCCGGTCGACGAGCTCGTCGAGCTCGGCGGCATCACCTGGCGGTTCGTCGACACAGCCGGCATCAGGCGGCGGTTCAGGGAAAACCAGGGCGCGGACTACTACGCGGCGCTGCGCACCGCGGGCGCGCTGGACCTGGCCGAGGTCGCCGTGGTCCTGGTCGACGCGAGCGAGCCGCTCACCGAGCAGGACCTGCGCATCATCTCCATGGTCATCGAGGCCGGCCGGGCCCTGGTCATCGCCTACAACAAGTGGGACCTGGTCGACGAGGAGCGCCAGCACTACCTGGAACGCGAGATCGACCGCCAGCTGCACACGGCCCGCTGGGCGCCCCGGGTGAACATCTCGGCCGCCACCGGGCGGCACATGGACCGGCTGGTCCCGGCGCTGGAGACGGCCCTGGCCGGCTGGGAGACCCGGGTGCCGACCGGCAGGCTCAACGCCTGGCTGACCGGCCTGGTCGCGGCGACCCCGCCGCCAGTGCGCGGCGGACGCCAGCCCAAGATCTTGTTCGCCACCCAGGCCGGCGTCCGGCCGCCGCACTTCGTCCTGTTCACCTCCGGATTCCTCGAGGCGGGCTACCGCCGGTTCGTGGAGCGGCGGCTGCGCGAGGAGTTCGGCTTCGACGGCAGCCCGGTCCAGGTCTCGGTCCGGGTCAGGGCCAAGCGCGAGGGCCACTCCGGCCGCCGCCCCGCCGGGGCGTCCCGTCGGCGCTGAGGCGGTGAACCCGCCCGTTCGGCTGATGGATCTTCTCGAGTCCGACCGCCGGCACGTGTGGCACCCGTACGGCCCCATGCCGGGCCGGACCCCGCCGCTGGTCGTGGAGTCCGCGGCCGGAGTACGGCTCAGGCTCGCCGGCTCCGGGATCGAGCTCGTCGACGGCATGTCGTCGTGGTGGGCGGCCATCCACGGCTACCGGCACCCCGCGCTCGATGCCGCGGCCGCCGACCAGCTGGGGCGGATGAGCCACGTGATGTTCGGCGGGCTGACCCACGAGCCCGCCGTGCGGCTCTGCGAGCAACTGGCCGCGATGGCCCCGGCCGGTCTTGAGCACGTGTTCCTGTGCGACTCGGGCTCGGTCTCGGTCGAGGTCGCGGTCAAGATGTGCCTGCAGTACTGGCGCTCGGCCGGGCGGCCGGCCAAGCGGCGGCTGCTGACCTGGCGCGGCGGCTACCACGGGGACACGTTCATGGCCATGTCGGTGTGCGACCCCGAGGGCGGCATGCACGCGATGTGGGACGGGGTGGTGGCCCGCCAGCTGTTCGCCCCCGCGCCGCCGGCCGGCCCGGTGGACCCCGGGTACGCCGCGACCCTGGCTGGCCTGATCGCGGAGCACGCGGACGAGCTGGCCGCGGTGATCGTGGAGCCGGTGGTCCAGGGCGCCGGCGGGATGCGCTTTCACGACCCGGGCTACCTGCGGGTGCTGCGTGACGCCTGCACCGAGCACGACGTGCTGCTGGCGTTCGACGAGATCGCCACCGGGTTCGGCCGCACCGGCGCGCTGTTCGCCGCCGGGCACGCTGGCGTCAGCCCCGACGTGATGTGCGTGGGCAAGGCCCTGACCGGCGGGTACATGTCGCTGGCGGCCGCGCTGTGCACCCCGGCCGTGGCGGCGGGGATCTCCGCGGGCTCGGTGCCGGTGCTGGCCCACGGGCCTACCTTCATGGGCAACCCGCTGGCCTGCGCGGTGGCCCTGGCTTCGCTGTCGGTGCTGCACGATCCGCAGTGGTACCCGGGCGGCTGGCAGGCCTCGGTGGCCAGGCTCGCCTCGGGCCTGGAGGCCGGGCTGGCTCCGGCTCGCGGGCGGCCCGGGGTGGCTGATGTCCGGGTGCTCGGCGCGATCGGCGTGGTTCAGCTGGACCACGCCGTCGACGTGGCCGCGGCCACCGCCGCCGCGGTCCGCGCCGGGGTCTGGCTGCGGCCGTTCCGCGACCTGATCTACACGATGCCGCCCTATGTCACCGGCGATGAGGACCTCGCCCTGATCTGCCGCGGCGTGCTCGCCGCGATCGACGCGGCCTAGAACGCGAACGCGCCCGGCGGGGCGGCGGGGGAGGGGACCGCGGTCGCGTCGGTCACCGCCTTGGCCCCGGCGGTGAAACGCGCCAGGTCCGCGCCGTACACGACGCGCCCGGGCATCGGGTCGCCGGCCGTCCGCCGGATGAGCGCGTCCACCGGGAGCGGCTCCGGGCTCGCCGCCAGCACCAGGTTGCCGAACCTCCGGCCCCGGAGCACCGCCGCGTCCGCGATCAGGCAGGCGTGCGGGAAGACCGCCCGCGCCGTCGCGACCTGCGCCCGTGCGTGCGCCAGCGGCGCCCCGTCGGCTACGTTGGCCGCGACCACTCCGTCCCTTGAACCCCCAGAGGCGCCGTGCACCACGCGCCGGGCCGCGGCCCAGAACTCCGCCGAGGTCAGGTGGGCCGGGGTCCGGCCGCCCGCGAACACGTCGGCGATCACCACGTCGAACGAGCCCGGCCGCAGCCGCTCCAGCTCGGCCCGGGCGTCGCCGACGCGCACCCGGAGCCTGGGATTCCGCGGCGGCAGCCGGAGCCGGACGAGGTCGACCAGCGCCGCGTCGACCTCCACCGCGAGCTGCGGCGAGCCGGGCCGGGTCGACGCCACATAGCGGGCCAGCGTCAGCGCGCCGGCGCCCAGGTGCAGCACGCGCAGCGGCTGCCCGGCGGGCGCTGCCTCGTCGATCACGTGCCCGATCCGCCTGACGTACTCGAAGTCCAGGTAGCCCGGGTCGTCCAGGTCGACGTGCGACTGCGGGACGCCGTCGATCAGCAGCATCCACGCGGCCCGCCGGTCGGCGTCGCGCAGCAGTTCGGGCCCGAAAACCCCTGACGCACCGTCAGCTGAGATTTCCCCAGGCCCATGGCCGGCCCGGAGGGTCTCCCTTCGTCGCCCCATACCGGCAATTATCGGCGGTTCCCGGGCGCATGCGGGAAACCGGTTCGGTGAAACCGGTCCGCGTGTGCGACGCTGGGAGGGTACATCTGCGCCGCAGGAGGTCCGCATGGCCGTCGAGAAATCAGGAGCCGAAGCGTCACCGGCCCCCGAGTCCCCCCGGGAGAAGGCCGCGGAGGAGGCTGCCGGCAAGCCCGACCTTGACGAGACGAAGCGAAAGTTCCGCGAGGCCCTCGAGCGCAAGCGCAGCACGCACGCCACCACCGAGGGAGCGGACCACACCGGCAAGGTGCATGGCTCCCACGGCCCCGCGGCCAGCCGCCGCTCGTTCCGTCGCAAGAGCGGCTGATACGCGGCGCCGCTGCCTTCGAACGCGGCCTTCGCGCCAGTGGAGCCGTTCCGATCCGCCGGGGAGGGAAGCCGACGGGCCGATCGCGGTCTACCGGGTTTACCGGGTTCAGGCCGGGGTGGGCTGTATCGCCGCGGCCCAGAGCTGGGTCGGCCTTGTGTGATCCGGACGGCTGGGCCGGCGCTCGGCCTGCGCGCCTGCCTGCGGGTCGGCGGGCACGGCGGTCCGCTGCGGCTGGTCGGCCGCTGGCAGATGAAACCAGACCGTGGTGCCGGCCGGGTCTCGCAGGTACCCCCACTGGGCGGCGAGGTGCTGGACCAGGAACAGTCCGTGCCCCTCGGCCGCGTACAGGTCGCCCTTCACGACGGGGGTGCCCGCCGAGCCGTCGTCGATGATCTCGACCAGGACGCCGTGCGGTACGCCGATGACGACGATGGTGACGGTCCCGCCATCGACACCGGACTTGGTGTGCTGGACGGCGTTGGTGACGATTTCCGACGTCAGTAAGGTCGCAGCGTCGTGGTCCGCGCCGACCCGGTGTGAGCTGAGCGTCCGCGCGACGAAGGCCCTGGCCGTGGCGACTTGCTCGGGGCGCCCGGGGATGGTCAGCGAGCCGAGGACGGTCGCGCGCGTCCCAGAACCGATGATGGAGCCGCCGACCCACATCACGCAAGTGCGTGAAGGAAATTTCCCTGCTGAAATCCCGGATGGGATTTCATCGGCGGCGATAGTGCGGTATCGTACTGCCTGTCAGGGGCGATGTGGAGTATGCCGGTTTACACTCCGGTGTTCGGATGGGGTCGGACCCGGGTTCTCCGCGAACTTCCTGACCGCTGACCCCTCTGCCTCATGAGGAGGCGAGCTTCTCGTGCCTCTTGGTCCCACCGTCCGCCGGCGTCGTCTCGGAGCCGAGCTCCGGCGCCTGCGCGAGGCCCATTCGCTCAAGCTCGAGGAAGTAGCCGAGAGGCTGGGGCTGGCCGCGTCGACGCTCTCCCGCATCGAGACGGGCAAGGCGCCGACCAAGACGGCCTACCTGGCGGCCATGCTCGAGATGTACAACGTCGAGGACCCGGGCGCGCGCAAGGTGCTCGTGGACATGGCCCGCGAGGGCCACCGCAAGGGCTGGTGGTCGATCTACGACGACGTCCTGCCCTCGGGTTTCGACATCTACGTGGGCCTGGAGGCGGAAGCCTCCGGGCTGCGCAGCTACGAGTCGGACGTGATCCACGGGCTGCTGCAGACCACCGACTATGCCCTGACGGTGCTCCGCGAACTGCGGCCCAGGGACACCGAGGAACAGATCCGCCGGGTGGTCGACCTGCGGATGCAGCGGCAGCGGCTTCTCGATCAGGACCCGCCGCTGGAGGCCTGGATCATCCTCGACGAGGGGGCGATCAGGCGCAACATCGGCGGTGAAGCGATCATGCGGCACCAGCTTGAGCACCTGATCAAGGCCAGCCGGTGGCCGAACGTTACCCTGCAGGTCCTGGGGTTCGAGTGCGGCGCGCACGCGGGGCTGACCGGCCCGTTCGCCATCCTCGAGTTTCCCGAGCGGACCGACTCCGACGTCGCCTACACCGAATCCCTGGGCGGCATGATCTACCTGGAGAAGGACCGCGAAGTGCGGTCTTGCGCCGAGGCATTCGACCGGATGCGTGCCGCGGCGCTGTCGCCGGCCGCCTCAGTGGAGCTGATCCAGCGCGTGCTCCACCAATCCGGCTGATTACGACGTACACGGAAAAAACCGCAAACACCCAATGGAAGGAGAGGCGGATGGACACCGACCTCACCGAACTGCGCTGGTTTAAGAGCAGCGCAAGCAGTGCCGCCGGCTGCGTGGAAATAGCGCACCTCCCCGAGGGGGGAGTCGCTGTCCGCGATTCGAAGGACCGGGGCAAGACACCCCACGTCTTCAACCGTCACGAGTGGGAGTGCTTCCTGA
>DAIOWL010000040.1:14975-16195 GCA_036758545.1 Streptosporangiaceae bacterium
CCGGCTTAATCGAAGTCGCCGTCCCTGGCGCCGCCGAGGAAGGCGGCCCACTCGGCCGCGGTGAACACCAGGGCCGGCCCGGCGGGGTGCCGGGAATTCCGCATCGCCACCTGGCCGTCGGGCAGGTTCGCGACCTCGACGCAATTGCCCCCTTGCGGCCCGCTCCGCCGGCTCTTGCGCCATGTCACCACGGGCAGGTCCCCGGCGGGCATTCCGTTACGGATGCTCATTCGGCTCGTCCTCCAGCTGGTTGATGATCGTGGTGAGGATCCCTGGCGTCTCGCTCGGCTTGGCGCTGATGATGCTGAGCCGCTCCATGGCCAGCAGGTACCGGTCCACGTCCGATTTCTTGTCGAAGTAGAGCGCGCTGGTGAGGTGCTCCAGGTAGGCGACATCCGGCAGGTCCGGCTCGCTGAACCGCAGGATGCTGAACCCGCTCGGCGCGGCGTGGCCGCCCATGCCGAGCGGGGTGATCTGCAAGGTCAGGTTCTGCCTGCTGCTCAGGCTGAGCAGGTACCGCAGCTGATCGCGCAGGATCTCGGCGCTCCCGATCGGCCGCCGCAGCGCGGTTTCCTCGACGATGGCCCACAGCTTGAGCCGGCCCTCGGTGAACCGCCGCTGCCGTTCCTTGCGCAAGATGACATGCCGTTCCGCCTCGCTGACCGGGATGTCGCCCACGGCGAGCACGGCGGCGGCGTACTCATGGGTCTGCAGCAGGCCGGGGATGAACTGCGGCTCGTAGATCCGGATCGAGGTCGCCGCCTCTTCCATCCCGACGTAGGACTGGAACCAGTCGGGCAGGATGTCGTTGTACCTGTGCCACCAGCCAGGCCGGTTGGCCTGCTCGGCCAGGCTCAGCAGCTGCTCCCGCTCGACCGCGCCGACGCCGTAGTAGGTCAGCAGGTCGAGCACGTCGATCTCGCGGATCGCGTTCCGGCCGAGCTCGATCCGGCTGATCTTCGACTCCGACCCGCGGATCGCCCGCGCCGCTTCCCGCGCGGTGATGCCGCGGCTCTCCCGCCGCCGCCGCAACTGCGTGCCCAGCAGGATGCGCAGCACGGTAGGCCCTTCCGTCGGCTCTGGCATGACGCCTCCCGGATTTCCGCGCTGTGCGGAATTGTTTCTCGCAATTGCGTGGCAAACTGTTGCCACCGGCCGTCCGCAAACGCCATGGTATCCCATATGGGATTGCATGCCACCCCCCAATATTGGCGGCCTGG
>DAIOWL010000041.1:0-864 GCA_036758545.1 Streptosporangiaceae bacterium
CCCCTGGTCCGCTCCCTCCGGCCACGCCGGCCGCCCCCTGGTCCGCTCCCATCCGGCCGCCCCCTGGTCCGCTCCCATCCGGCCGCCCCCCTGGTCCGCTCCCATCCGGCCGCCCCCCTGGTCCGCTCCCATCCGGCCGCGCCCCTGGTCCGCCCGGCCGCTTCCCTTCACGTCCGCCCGCCGCGCTCACCCCGGCCCTTCGCGGGCGCTTTCCTCACGGGCCGCCCTAGCCGGGTGCAGGGAGTTCTGTGTTGGCAGGAGCGCCTGGTGAACGAGTGCTTCCTGAAGCGGTAGGCCACGACATTACCGTGGTGGATTCGGGCTATCGGGTTGATTTGGTGCACTATAGACCCCCTAATCCACCACGAAGCCCGAATCCACCACGCTAAAAATTCAAGATCTCCGAATTGGAAAGCGAATATAGATGCTGGAGAGGCGGACGGGATGTATGTGTTCTCGTCAGGACGTCAAGAAAGGCCAATCCGCGCAGCCCGGTCAATAACAAACTGTTGCGCAAACCGGGAAGTTCCCGCCCGCGCGGCTACGTCGTGGCGTTCACTTCCCCGCGGCGCTGCCCTGGTGCGGTCGGCGGCCGTCCTGCCAGCGCTTATGCCGTGCGGCGAACTCCTGGTCCTGGCCCAGCCGCCGCAGCATCTGGCCGCCGTAAGCACGCAGCGTGACCGGGAGCACGAAGCGCGCCCCGTCCCCGGCCAGCCGGTCGGCCAGCAGTACCGAGCGCTCGGCGAGCAGGCTCAGGCCGGCCGCGACCGCCTCGGCGGGCAGTTCGTCACCCCCGCACACGTCCGTCGCGTCCCGCAGGCCGAACGGCCCGGTGAACACCGACAGCCGGGCCCACAGCAGGCG
>DAIOWL010000041.1:874-9806 GCA_036758545.1 Streptosporangiaceae bacterium
AGCAGGCGCTCGGACGGGGTGCACAGCTCGTGGCTCCAGCCGATCGCGGCCCGCAGAGTCCGGTGCCGTCCGTGCTCGGCGGAGCTCGCGTCCTCCGCACGGGTGCCGTCCGGGCCGGCCTGCCCGGCCTCCAGCCGGGTGAGCAGGTCGGCCAGCGCCGCGGCCGGCGGCCGGCTTGGACGGTCCCGGCCGAGCCGGGCCAGTTCGGCCGCTGCCAGCTCGATGGCCAGCGGCAATTTGTCGAGCTGCACGCAGATCGAGGCCACGGCGGCCCGGTTCTGCGGCGCGATCTGCGTCCCGGCCTGCGCCGCGCGCCGGCCGAACAACTCGACCGCGTCGGCCAGCCGCAGCGGGCGGACCGCCACCGTCGTCTCGCCCGGCACCCGCAGCGGTTCCCGGCTGGTCGCCAGGACCTGCATCTTGGGGCAGGGCGGCAGCAGCGCCGCGACCAGCGCGGCGCACGCGCCGAGCAGGTGCTCGCAGGTGTCCAGGATGAGCAGCAGGTGCCGGTCGCGCAGCTGATCGACCAGCACGTCGAGGCGACTGCGGGTGTACTGGTCGGGCAGCCGCAGCGCCGCCGCGATGGTGTGCGGCAGCAGCGCCTCGTCCCGCAGCCGGTCGAGCCGCAGCAGCAGGCTACCGTCGGCGAAGCCTGCGGCGGCCGCGCGCGCCGCGGCCAGGCTCACCGCGGTCTTGCCCACCCCGGGCAGCCCGGTCACGGTGACCAGCGGGGCTCCGTCCAGCATGCGCCGGATCGCGGCGGCCTCGGCGGCGCGGCCCACCAGGCCAGCCGGGTCTAGCGGGTCACTGGACCCGGGCGGCTCGCCAGGCATCGGCCGTCGCCTCCAATACGTAGCGGAACCCCGTGTTCGCGGGGAGTGCACAGTTTCGCAGGATAATGGTCCCGCGGCGGCGGCCAGGGTGACATCTGTACTAATGCCTATCCGCAATACCTAAAAAGCGCAGGACGCGTTCGGGCCTGGCGCCGTGAGCCGGGTTCCGTCCCGTGCGCCGCACGTCATGGGGGCCGAACGGTCCTGGTTCCCGCCCTCCGAAGGCCCATGTCGGCCCATTGTGGAACGGCGCGGAACAGCGTGGAACCTTATCAGTATCTGAGACATAACTGTAGAAATGCTGAGATGTATTGAACCGCGAGCTACCGCCGAACGTGCCAGAACGGGGAGCATTTGCCCGCATGAGAACGGGGAGCGTCATGCGAGTTCGGCTACTGGGACCGGTCGATGTCATGGACGGCGGCGAGATGCTGCCGGTCAGCGGGCTGCGGCGGAAGGCCGTCCTGGCCACCTTGGCCCTGCACGTCGGCCAGGTCGTCGGAACCGGCCGCCTGGTCGACGCGGTCTGGGGCGAGACCGCGCCCGCCGCGCTGAACACGCTGCAAAGCCACATCTCTTACCTGCGTACCGTGCTCGGCAAGGCCGCCATCGTGGCCCGGGCGCCCGGTTACCTGCTGGACCTCGGCGACGACAGCACTGACGTGCTGCGGGCCGAGCGCCTGCTCCGCCAGGGCGCGCAGTCCGCGGACCCGGCCTGCGCGGCCGCGGACCTGCGGGAGGCGCTGGCCCTGTGGCGCGGGCGGCCGCTGGCCGACCTGGCCGGGCTGGCCTGGCTGGAACAGCAGGCGGGGCGGCTGGAGCTGCTCCGCGAGCAGATCAGGCACGCGTTGTCCGACGCGAGGCTGGCCGCCGGGGAACACCGGCAGCTGGTACCCGAACTGGAGCAGGCGGCGGCCGACCATCCGCTCGACGAGCAGGTCCACGCCCAGCTGATGACCGCGCTGTACCGCAGCGGGCGGCAGGCCGACGCGCTGGCCGTCTACCAGCGGCTGCGATGCATCCTGGCCGAGGAATTGGGGCTGGCGCCCGGCCCGGCGCTGCGCGATCTCGAGACCGCCATCCTGCGGCAGGACGCGTCGCTGGACGCGTCCGCCCCGGTCGCCAGCCTGCAGGCTGCCGCGCCGGCTGCGTCCCCGGCTCCGGTCCCGGCGCAGCTGCCGCCGCCGGTGGCCGGGTTCGCTGGACGGGACGCAGAGCTGGCCCGCCTCGACGCGATCGGTGGCGGCCAGGCGGACGAGGCCTCCGCCGTCACCATCGCGGTGATCACCGGCACCGCCGGGGTGGGCAAGACTGCCCTGGCAGTGACCTGGGCGCACCGGGTCGCCACCCGGTTCCCCGGCGGGCAGCTGTACGTCGACCTGCGCGGCTTCGACCGGGCCGGGCTCGCGCTCGATCCTGGCCAGGCACTGCGCGGCTTCTTCGAGGCGCTCGCGGTCCCGCCGGAGCGGATCCCGCAGGCCCTGGACGACCAGGTGGCGCTCTACCGCAGCCTGCTGGCAGGCCAGCGGGTGCTCGTGCTGCTCGACAACGCGCGCGACGCCGCGCAGGTGCGCCCGCTGCTGCCCGGCTCGCCCGGGTGCCTGGCCATCGTGACCAGCCGCAACCACCTCACCGGCCTGATCGCCGGGCACGGCGCGCACCCGCTGGGCCTGGACCTGCTGACTCCGCAGGGCGCGCGCGAGCTGATGGCCGGACGAATGGGTGCCGGCCGGGCCGACCGCGAACCCGACGCGGTCGACGAGATCATCGACGGCTGCGCGCGCCTTCCGCTGGCGCTGACCATCGCCGCGGCCCGCGCCGCCACCAGCCCGGGGTTCCCGCTCGCCGTCTTCGCGGCCGACCTGCGTGAGGCGGGCCACGCGCTCGACCAGTTCGACGGCGATGACGAGGCCACCGACATCAGGGCCGTGTTCTCCTGGTCCTACCGCGCGCTGAGCCCGGACACGGCGCGGATGTTCCGGCTGCTGGGCTTGCACCCCGGCCCGGACATCACGGCCGCCGCCGCGGCCAGCCTGACCGGGATCACCCCGGACCGGGCCCGCCTCCTGCTGACCGAGCTGACCCGCGGGCACCTGCTCAGCGAGCAGGTTCCCGGCCGCTACGCCTTCCACGACCTGCTCCGGGCCTACGCCACCGAACGGGCACGGGACCGCGACGACGACGACGCCCGGCGCGGCGCGCTGGGCCGGCTCCTCGACCACTGGCTGCACACCGCGTGCGCGGCTGCGGCGCTGCTCGACCCGTTCTTCGCCCCGGTGCCCCAGGACCCGCCGCTGCCAGGGGCCGTTGTCGGCGCGCCCGCCACCGCAGAGGAGGCGCTGCGCTGGTTCACCGCCGAACAGGCCACGCTGCTGGCGGCCGTGCCGCTGGCCGCCTGGTCCGGCCTGGCCGGCCACGCCTGGCGGCTCGGCTGGGCGCTGAGCACCTTCCTGCTGCGCCGCGGATGCTGGGACGACCACGCCAGGGCGTGCCGGGCCAGCCTGGACGCCGCCCGCCGGGCCGGTGACGTGGCCGGGGAAGCCCACGCGCTGCTCCTGCTCGCGCTCGGCGATGCCCGGTCCGGGCGCCGGGATGCCGCGCCCGCGTTCCGCGAATCGCTGCGCCTGTTCGAGACGGTGGACGGCTATCACCGCAGCCAGGTGACCGCGCACAGCAGCCTGATCTGGATCGCCGAGCAGCAGGAGCGCTACGGCGACATGCTGGGTCACGCCGTCCGGGCACTCCGGCTGTCCCAGGCCGCCGGGGACGAGACCATGGAGATCATGAGCCTGAACGACGTCGGCTACAGCCACGCGCGGCTCGGGAACTTTGGCCAGGCCATTGCCTACTGCGGGCAGGCGCTGGCCGGCAGCCGGGTCGCCGGGGAGCGCAACTGGGAGTCCGCCGCGTGGGACAGCCTCGGCTACATCCATCACAAGCTCGGCGACCACCATCGCGCCGTCACCTGCTACGAGCGGTCCCTGGACCTGTGCCGCGAGCTCGCCGACCGGTACAACGAGGCGGGCACGCTCGACCGGCTCGGCGACGTCCACCACAGCGTGGGCGACCTGCGCGCGGCCCGCTGGGCGTGGGCCCAGGCGCTGCGCACGCTGGATGAGCTGGGGCACCCCGACGGCGACCGGGTCCGGGCCAAGATCAGCGTGCCGGGCGCCAGGCTGCCCGCCGTCATCTAGGCCGGCGTCATCTAGGCCGGCGTCAGCTAGCCGGCCCCGTTACCGGCCATCAGCGCGGCGGCGTGGTCGGGCACGTAGGCCTGCATGTCCCTGGGCGCGCGGACGTACCCCTGGGACGGCGGCCGCGGCGGCAGCTTCAGCGCCGGCTCCCGCACCTTGTGGTAGGGGATCGTGCTGAGCAGGTGGGCGATCATGTTGATGCGGGCGTTCCGCTTGTCCTCGCTCTCCACCACGTGCCAGGGTGCCTCGGGGATGTCGGTGTGGATGAACATCTCGTCCTTGGCCCGGGAGTAATCCTCCCAGTGGGAGATCGACTGCAGGTCCATGGGCGACAGCTTCCACCGGCGCAACGGGTCGTGCAGCCGGGACTTGAAGCGGCGCTGCTGTTCTTCGTCGCTGACCGAGAACCAGTACTTGCGCAGCAGGATGCCGTCCTCGACGAGCAATCGCTCGAAGATCGGGCACTGGTGCATGAACCGGCTGTACTCCTCCTTGGTGCAGAACCCCATGACGTGCTCCACGCCGGCCCGGTTGTACCAGCTGCGGTCGAACAGGACCAGCTCGCCCGCTGCGGGCAGGTGGTTGATGTAGCGCTGGAAGTACCACTCGGTGCGCTCCCGCTCGGTCGGGGCGGGCAGCGCCGTGATCCCGGCCACGCGCGGGTTGAGGAACTCGGTCACCCGCTTGATCGCGCCGCCTTTGCCGGCCGCGTCGCGGCCCTCGAAGATGATCACGATCCTGGCGCCCTCGGTGCGCACCCACTCCTGCATCTTCACCAGCTCGCCCTGCAGCCGGAGCAGCTCGGTCTCGTACAGCTCCCGGGGCAGCTTCCGCGAACTCCCGTCCGCCTCTCCATGCCCCTTCAGATGCGGCGCCTTCTTGCCGTGCCCGTTGCCGGCGTGCTTGACCTTGCCTGCCATGCCCGCGTCCTCCCTTGTCCGGGCTCTCTCGCCGGTGCCCACGGAACCCCCCGTAGGATGACCGGCGTGAGCGACGATGAGCTTTACCGCCAGTATGAGACCATCAACCTGTACCGTCGCGGCCCGGGGGCGAGGGTCGAGCTGAACCGGCCCGAGCGGATGAACGCGTGGAACCGGCAGTTCTCCGCCGATCTGCTCGCGGTGATCACCGAGGTCACCGAGAACCCCGAGGTCCGGGCGGTCCTCATCACCGGCGCCGGGCGGGCCTTTTCCAGCGGCGCCGACCTGAAGGAAACCACCGAGGACGCCGGCGGCGGCCCCGTCGACGTGTACAAGATCCTGACCGAGCGATACCACCCGCTGATCACCGGCATCCGGCGGATGCCCAAGCCGGTCATCGCCGGGGTCAACGGCCCGGCGGCCGGGATCGGACTGTCCCTCGCGCTGGCCTGCGACCTGGTGGTGGCGGCCGAGTCCGCGTACTTCTCGCTCGCCTTCGTCAACATCGGTCTCGTGCCCGACGGCGGCTCGTCGCTGTTCGTGCCGTCCCGGGTGGGCTTCGCCCGGGCCGCCGAGCTGGCCATGCTGGGGGAGCGGCTGGGCGCCCGCACGGCTCTCGACTGGGGCCTGATCAACCGGGTCTGGCCGGACGAGGAATACCAGGCGCAGGCGCTGGCGCTGCTCGACCGGATGGCGGCGGGCGCCACCAGGTCGTACGCCGGGACCAAGCGCCAGCTCAACAAGTGGCTCTACGAGCACATGGACGCCCAGCTTGAGTTCGAGGCGGGCATCCAGAAGGAAATGGCCGCCTCCGGCGACTTCGCCGAGGGACTGGCGGCCTTCGCCGAGAAGCGGCCGCCGCGGTTCAGCGGGGCCTGAGCCCGCCGGCCTCAGCGATCGTGGACAAGGCTCAGCTCGAGCGCGTCTACCGGGCCGAAGCGCCCCGCATCACCGCCGCGCTGGCCGCGCGGATCGGCGACGTCGGGCTGGCCGCCGACGCCGTCCAGGACGCGTTCGTCGAGGCCCTCGAGCACTGGCAGGACGCGCCGCCGCCCAACCCCGGCGGCTGGCTGGCCACCACCGCCAGGCGCAAGGCGATCGACCGGCTGCGCCGGGCCCGGGCCGGCCAGGAGAAGCTGGGCCTGTTGGCGGCGACCGCCACCGATGCCTGCGCCGAGACCGAGACGGCCGACGACGAGCTGCTCGGCATGGTCTTCGCCTGCTGCCATCCCGCGCTGCCACGCGAGTCGCAGATCGCGCTCACCCTGCGCGCCGTCTGCGGCCTGACCACGGCCGAGATCGCGGCCGCCTTCCTGGCCGGTGAGGCCGCCATGACCCAGCGGCTGCTGCGGGCGCGCAAGGCGCTGCGTGCCGCAGGAGCCGACCTGCGCATTCCCGACCCCGACCAACTCGCCGACCGGCTGGCCGAGGTGCTGGCCGTGGTGTACCTGGTCTTCAACGAGGGCTACCTGGCCAGCGCGGGCCGGCAGCCCGCCCGCCGTGACCTGGCTGCCCAGGCGGTCACGCTGACCAGGCTGCTGCACCGGCTGATGCCGCGCGAGCCCGAGGTCCTCGGCCTGCTCGCGCTGCTCTTGCTGCACGAGTCCCGGGCCGCGACCCGGTTCGACGGATGGGGCCGCCTGGTCAGGCTCGCCGACCAGGACCGCACCCGGTGGAACCGCGCGCTGATCGCCGAGGCCACCGGATTGCTCGACCGCGCGCTGGCGCGGCGCGACCCGGGGCCTTACCAGGTCCAGGCCGCTATCGCCGCGCTGCACGCGCAGGCCCCCGATTACGAGCACACCGACTGGCCCCAGATCCGCCTGCTGTACGACCGGCTGCAGGAACTGACCCCCTCGCCGGTGGTGCTGCTCAACCGGGCCGTGGCCACCCGCTACGTCGTCGGCCCCGAGGCCGCGCTGGCCGAGATCACGCCGCTCGCCGCCGACCTCGACGGGTACCGGCTGTTCCACGCGCTGCGGGCCGGCCTGCTGACCGGTCTTGGCCGCGACGACGAGGCCCGCGAGGCCAGCGAGCGAGCGCTCGCGCTGGCCGGCAACCCGGCCGAACGCGAGCTGCTCGCCCGTCGCCTGTCCTTTTGACGAGCCCTATCTGACTGGCTCGGTCACATCTCGACGACGGGGCGGACCTCGACCGTCATCCAGCCCTTGTCCACCCCGGGCCAGGTACTGGCGATCTCGACGGCCTCCTCGATGGTGTCGGTCTCCAGGAGCGAGTATCCGCCGAGCGCCTCCTTGGTCTCCATGAACGGGCCGTCGGTGACGCCGCCGGCGCGCACCGTCTTGGCCGTGGCCGGCGGAGCCAGCTGGTGCCCGGTCTCGACGAGCTTGCCGGAGCCGCCGCCGCCCTTCTCGTACCAGGCCCCGATCTCGGCGTACCAGGCCTGGCCTTCCGCCTCGGACATGTTCCTGGCCGCCTCGGTGTTCAGCAGCAGGATGACGTACTTCACGGTTGCCTCCAGGTTTCTCCGGTCAGTTCCGCCGGGACGCCCCCGATGGGGTCCCGGCATCACTTCCACGAACGGGGCGCCGCCGATTCCGACAGCGCCAGGAAAAAGTTTCAGGCGTTCCGCCCGGAGGCGGTCAGCCTCGACTCCACGGTGAGGACGGCCTCGTAACGCCGCTGGATATCGGCGCGGTCGGCGGCCTCGGGTACCGAACGCTCGCACGCCCGGTTGATCATTTCAGCCTGCTCGAGCAGCACCCGGCGCTGGCCCGCGCTGGTGGTCTCGGCCATGATCCGGGCCAGCGCGTCGAGCAGGCGGATCATCACGGCCGGCTGGCCGAGGCTCGACTGCCTGATCTTCTCGAAGGAGCGCTGCACCAGCCGGTCATAGGAGGGCTCGGGCGCGATGACCCTGATGAACCCGCGCTCGTCCCGGTGCACCCGGGCCGGATGCCACTGGATCACGATCTTGCAAAGGCTCTCGCCGAGCCAGTCGATACAGGTCAGCGCCGTGAAGGTGTCGTTGACCGCGGCGGACAGGGCGCGCAGCGCGATCTCCACCAGCTGGTCGATGCCGAACGACACGTCCTGGCTGAGGGTCCGGTGCGGGCCGACGACGTGCGCCCGGCCCAGCGCCTGCCGGATGTGCGGGACCGCCTCCGGCGGCCAGACCGTCGCGAACCGGTGCCCGCGCACCACGAAGTGGCCCGGCCGGTGCTCCAGGTTGATCACGGCGTCCTGCTCGGTGGCCAGCCGGACCAGGCTCTGGTGCCTGATGAACTGCACGTACCCGCTGACCGGGGCGAGCAGCACGGCGCCGCCGTCGGCGGCCTGGCCCATCAGCTCGGCCGCGGTCGGTCCGGCCTTCGGGTGCGGCCCGGTGTTGCCGCTGCCCTGCTCCCTGATCGCCTCCGCCAGGTCGGCGGCGATGCTGGCGATCACCTGGGGGAGCTGAATCGAGACGGCCGTGTGGTGGATGAAGTAGATGAGCACGGCCAGGTCGGCGACCATCAGCCCGAGCGTGACTGTCACGCCGAGGTGCGGCACGAACTCCCCGTGCGACCCGACCCCGATCGAGGCCAGCAGCAGCACCGCGTACACGAACGTGGCCACGAACGTGCCCAGGGTTAGCTGGGTGCCCCGGTCGCGGATGAAGTTGCGCAGCATCCGCGGCCCGAACTGGTTCGAGGCCAGCGTCAGGGTGAGCAGGATGATGGAGAAGACCACGCCGATCACGGTGATGATGGCGGCCGCGATGGTGGTGAGGATCTGCCGGGCCGCGTCCGCGCTGCCGCTGATCACCCAGCCCGGCAGGGTGAAGTCACCGTGGTAGGCGGCCCGGTCCACGGCCAGCGTGCCGGCGAACAGCACGATCGCGGCCACGACCTCCAGGGCGGGCACGAACCACAGGCTGGTACGGAGCACCTCCCGGCGCCAGTGCGAGCCCAGCCCCGATGACAGAACGCCACGGTACATGTTCGGAATCTTGTCACGGCCACGGCCGAGCCGTTAGCTGGTG
>DAIOWL010000041.1:9906-16166 GCA_036758545.1 Streptosporangiaceae bacterium
AGGAAAACTCCGGCCAAGCCGACGACGAGGAACACTCCCATCACGCCCGCGAGGACCAGGATGACTATCGTCCGGGGTTGCATGGCTCTACTGTCGACGGCCGGCCTGGAACTCCGCTGAAGCGGCGCTGGACCGGCCAGGTATGAACCGCGTTCATGCCGGGCAGGCAATTGTTGGCCACCCTGGCCCGGCGAACCTAGCGTTTACCTACTCGTATTCACCGGGAGCGTCAATGCCGCACGCCCTGACCGAGCTCAACCTGGCCGAGGTCACCAGGCCGGCCGCCGAACCCGCGCATGAGATCCGTGCCGACGTGTGCGTGGTCGGCGCCGGGATCGCGGGCCTGTCGGCGGCCATCGAGTCGGCCCGGCTGCACCGCGACGTGGTGCTGGTCGACTCGCTGCCGCTCATCGGCGGGCAGATGGTGCATTCGCTGATCGGGCTGTTCTGCGGCGTTTTCGGTAACGGCCCGGAATACCGCCAGCTCACGCACGGAATCTTCGACGACATTTTCCGCGACCTGGGACCGGCCGGTGACCTGCATTTCCAGCCCGGCCACACCAAGACCGTCTACTACAACGAGGTGGCCCTCGGCCGCTGGCTCGAGCGGACCATACGAAGCCTCGGCGTCAGGACGATCCTCGGCACGGTGCTGCTGCGAGCAGACGTCAGGGACGCCCGCATCACCGGGATCGAGCTCGGATCCCGTTACGGCAACGTCATGATCGCGGCCCACGGCTTCGTCGACGCTAGCGGCGACGCCGCCCTGACCTGGCAGGCCGGGCTGCCGTGCTGGGTTCCAGAGCGCCCCATCTACGGCTCCCAGCAGGTCATCGTCGAGAACGTGGACGAGAGCTACAAGCCGGACTGGGGCGAGATCGACGCCCTGCTGGCCGCCCGCGGACAGGAGCACGGGTTGCTGCGCCGTGGCGGGCTGGCCTTCTTCTTCCCCGGCCGGGGCACCGCGGTGCTGAACGTGACTCACATCGAGGCGCCGCTGGATCCGGTGGCCGCCTCGCGGGCCCAGTTCGACGGGCGCGACCAGGCCGACACGGTGATCGCGCTGCTGCGGTCCGAGTTCCCCAAGGCGTTCGGCGAGGCCAGGGTCCGTGCCTACGGCTATCCGGGCCGGCGCCAGACCCGCTGGATCAAGGGCCGTCATCAGCTGACCACCGACCAGGTGCGGCACGGGACCCGGTTTGAGGACGCGGTGGGCCGAACGGCCTGGCCGATCGAGCTCCACGACCGCTCCGACGGTTACGTGTGGGAGATGTTCGGCCCGGACCACGTGCACTACGTGCCGCTGCGTGCCATGACTCCGCCGGGCGCGCACAACCTGGTGGCGGCCGGCCGGTGCGTGGACGGCGACGCCGCCGCGCTGTCCAGCGTGCGGGTGATGGGCCCGTGTGCCGCCATGGGCGCGGGTGCCGCGCACGCGCTGGACCTGGCGGGCCGGGGCAGCGTGCACGACGTTGACCTGGACCGGCTGCGCGACCGGCTGATCGCGAACGTCAGCGGCTAGCGCGTGTCTGGGGGTAGGAGCGCCGGGGTAGCGGCCACGCTGCGCACTACCCCGGCGCCGATCGTCCGGCCTAGCCGAGTTCCAGGATCTCCGCTGCGCTGCCGAAGCCCTGGCAGCTCGCGGCCACGAGCGGTGTCTGGTCGTTGTCGCCGAGGTTGCCCGCCGCCATGCACAGCGCGGGCCCGCCCGAGCCGCTGGTCTCCAGCCGGAAGTACGGATCGGTGCTGTCCCTGCTCTGCCGGACCTGCTGCCAGGGCGGGGTCTGGTCGCATCGCTCCTGCACCAGCCGGTCGCACGGGGTCGGAGGCGTGCGCGATCGCGGTCATGCCGGCGGCGAAACCGGCTGCCAGGCCGGCCGCGAACAGCAAGCCCGCCATCCGGCGCATTCTCATCAGGTCCCTTTCGTGGATGTCCTGGCACGGTCCATCCACTGTCGGCCATCACCCTGCAGCCCCGCTGACGCGGCGCTGCAACGCCACCGACCCCGCCGACCCAACCCAGCGGCTCAGAGGGGGAGCCCGGCCTCCAGCAGGTTCAGGGCCTGGTCGATGCGCTCGAACATGTCCACGATGGCCTGCCGGTCGCTGGACCAGCCCTCCCACGGCATGGTGATCGACATGATGACGCCGATGATCGCGCCGGCCACCGTGCGGACGGCCAGGTCATCCGCCGGGCGCCCGGACCGCTTGGCCAGGGCCTCGCTGATCACCGCGATCGTGCGGCCGAACTCGTCCATGGCCCGCGCCCGCACCTCCGGCACGGTCATGGTGAGCGTCGTGGTCTGCCGGATCACCTCGAGGTCGGCCTCGTTGTAGGACTCGAGCGCCTCCCGGATGGCGCCCCGGACCGCGGCGACCGGGCCGAGCCCGGCTGGCTGCCGCTCGAACGCCTCGACCATCCGCGTGTCCATGTCGTCCTGCAGGACGAGGTCTTCCTTGGTGGGGAAGTACCGGAAGAACGTGCTCGGTGACACCTCCGCCGCCGCCGCGATCTGCTCCACGGTGGTGCGCTGGTAGCCCTGCTCGAGGAAGAGCCGGAGCGCGTGCTCCCTGATGGCAGCACGCGTCCTGGCCTTCTTCCGCTCACGCAAGCCCTCGGGCCGGGCCTGGCTCACGGTGGGCAATTCCGTCACGCTTCCAATTCTGCCCGCTCCGTGCCGCTTGCATCCAGAACGTCGTCCGCCACGCCGGCGCCCGCGGTCCCGGCCTCGCTGCCGTCGGTCCGTCGCGGCAGGAAGATGAGCGCGAGTATGGCGCTGGCCAGCGCGATCCCGCCGCAGGCCCAGAGCAGGGCGTCCATCCCGGCGACGAAGGCGTGCCGCACCGAGTCGAGCAGCACCGCCGAGTCGGCCTGGTGCGCGATCGCGACACCGGCCACGACGCTGCTCTTGGCGGCCGCCGCGACCGAGTCGGGCAGGCCGGTCACGACCAGGTGGCTGCGGTACACCGAGCTGAGCACGGTGCCGAGGACCGCCACTCCGATCGTGGCGCCCACCTGGCGCATGGCCGAGATCAGGGCCGAGCCCGCGCCGCTGGTCTCGGCGGACAGCGCGGACAGCGCCGCGTTCATCGTCTGCGGCATGGCCAGCCCCAGCCCGAGACCGAACACCGCGAACCAGGCCGCCGCGAACCCGGTCCCGCTGCTGACCGTGGTGGTGGCGCCGACCCCGAGGGTGACCGCCATGATCGCGAACCCCACCGTGACTAGGCCTTTCACGCTGGCCCGTGGCGTGCTGGCCGTGCCGTCGGCGGCCTGCCGCGGTGAGGCCAGCCGGGTGCTGCCGATCATGCCGATCACCATGCCGCCGATCATCGGCAGCAGCCGCAGCCCGCTGCCCATGGCGTTCACGCCGCGGACCTCCTGGAAGTACAGGGGCATCGCGAAGAAGATGCCGAACATCGCGAACGAGACCAGCGTGGATAGCGTGGTGCCCCAGGTGAAACCGGCCGACCGGAACAACCGCAGCTCGATCAGCGGGCGGATCACGCCCCCGCGGAGTGATCCGCCGTGGCCGACGCGGTTGCGTCCGGTCAGCCAGCGCTCCCAGGCCACCAGAATGGCGAGCACCGCTACCCCCGCGGCGATGGTGCCGACCGCGATGGAGTCGGACCAGCCGTCCTGGCCTGCCTTGATGAACCCGTACGTCAGCGAGGCCAGCCCGGCGCTGGACAGGACCACGCCGAGGGCGTCGATCCGCGGCCGCTCCGCGCTGCGTGACTCCGGCAGCAGGACCGCGACGGCGATGACGGCCAGCACGACCACCGGCACGTTGATCAGGAAGACCGAGCCCCACCAGAAGTGGTCGAGCAGGTAGCCGCCGACGATCGGGCCGATCGGGAAGCTGATGAAGGTGGCCGACGCCATCAGCGCGATGGCCCGCTGCCGCTCCTCCGGAGCGAACAGTACCGGGATCACCGAGAGCGACAGCGGGAAGATGGCCGCGGCGCCGATCCCGAGCACCGCCCGCCCCGCGATCAGCGCGCCGGTGCCGCCCGCGTAGGCGCACACTGCCGAACTGGCCCCGAACAGGACGAGCGCGACCAGCAGCACCTTCTTGCGTCCCAGCCGGTCGCCGAGCAGACCCGCGGGGAGCATCGCGGCCGCCAGTACCAGGCTGTAAGAGTCGGAGATCCACTGCAGGTCGCTCGTTGAGGCGTGCAGGTCGGCCGCGATCGTCGGCAGCGCCAGGTTGAGCACGGTCAGGTCGAGCCCGACGACGAGCACGCTCGCCGCGATCGCGACCAGCGCCCACCACTTGCGAGCCGGGTTCCCCGTCATGACAGTCGCATCCCTTCGGCAGTCACATCTTTTTGGGAGTTGCTGTCAAAAGTATGCGTCCATCATTTGGGAGTGTCAACCGTAAAACCCGGGAGCCTCGCCGGGCCGGGTATGGATGACCCGACCCTGGCATTCGTGCTAGCCGGTAGTCGGATTCGGGGGCCTGCCGTGAGGCCGGGAACACCGTTCGCGTGCGATCGTCATGAGATGCGACACGAACCAGCCTCCCAGCATCGGCCCCGGTGTCCTGGCGCGTCAGCGCGGGACCGGGCGGCCGCGTGCGTGGTGGCCTCCCATCCCGAGCAAGGCTGGAGTCTGCTCTGCAACGGCATCGTGCTCTTCGACGACGCGGGTGTCCTGGTACTGGCCGCTCCCGTCACGATTCCCGGCCACGTCCCCGCACTACCGAAGGCGGCGTGAGCGACGGATGGTAACGTCTAGGCCGGTGATATTTTGTGAGCGTTAACATTCAGGCTAAACACGAGCGGGCCAGGGACAACCGGGCCTACGTACGCGAGCTGCTGGCGGAACGCCAGCCCGGGCTCGCCGCTGTCCTGCGGGCGGTTGAACGGCAGCTGGATGTGCCGCGGCCGCATGATCCACGTGATGGGAGGCGCACCCTGAATACGGCCTGGCTCTATCACCGGGATGGTTCGGAATGCGTCGACCGCTGGTCCTGCCAGGATCAGGATCACACCAGCGTCCCGCCGCGCTGCGGCGCCGGGGCCGCTGGCCGGCCGATCGGCTGTGAGCTCCCGAAGGGCCACCCCGGCCCGCACCTGCACTTCGCGGACCTGGAGCGCTGCGGCGCCGGGGAAGAGGATCCCGCCGCCCTGGCGTCATAGCAAGCCGGCGGCCGGACCGCGCGAAGATCACTAAACGGCCGGGTTGACCGATACTAGTAAGGGTGACCGAAACCGGCATCCGGGTCGCGCTGGCCGACGACGACGTCCTCCTCCGGGAGGGCCTGGCCAGCCTGCTCAAACAGTCCGGGTTTGCCGTGGTCGGCCAATGCGGTGATGGGTCGCAGCTCATCGCGCTGATCCGGGAGCATGAGCCGGAACTGGCCATCGTGGATATCCGGATGCCGCCGGATTATGCCACCGAGGGGCTTGACGCGGCCCGCGTGATCCGGGCCGAGTTCCCGGATATCGCCATCCTGGTCTTGTCCGCGCACGCCGTGGTCGAGCACGCGGTGGACCTCCTGACCAGCGGCGAACGTAGCGGCTACCTGCTGAAGAGCCGGGTCACCGACGTGGATGACTTCGTCGAGACGCTGAAGCGGATCGTGCGGGGCGGTTCGGTCGTGGATCCCGTTCTCGTCGCCGAACTCGTCGCGGCCCGCAGTGTCGGCGACCCGCTCGACGTACTGACTCCCCGGGAGCGCGAGGTGCTCGCGCTCATGGCGGAGGGCCGTTCCAACGGCGGGATCTCGCGTGAGCTCTGGGTGGCCGAAGCAACCGTGGAGAAGCACGTGCGGAGCATCCTGATGAAGCTGCACCTGCCGGAAACCGACGACATGCACCGCCGGGTCCTCGCGGTGCTGACCTTCCTCGACGCTCGCTAGCCTGCCCTGTTCCGCATCACGCTCACGGTCATGCCCGGCCGAGGATCCGCTGGATCGCCGCGGCCGACAGGTCGTCCTTCGCCAGGAAGCCGGCGGCCCGGCAGTCGGCGACCATGTCCGCGAAGTCGGCTCCGCCTCGGGTCGAGATCATGATCACGGCCGGGCCGGCCCCGGTGCCGCTCCCGGCCAGGCGGCGGGCGAGCTCGAAGCCATTCTCGTCACCGAGCGCGATGTCTACGAGCACGACATCTGGCCGCAGCACGCTGGCCTGGCGGAGGGCTTCGGCGATGCTCGACGCGGTGCCCGCCACCACCACGCCCTCCCGGGCGAGCAGAAGGCACGCCGTCTCGATGAACGCACCGTTGTCGTCGACTAGCAGGCAGCGCACGAGGC
>DAIOWL010000042.1:0-16074 GCA_036758545.1 Streptosporangiaceae bacterium
GACAGCCGCACGTCGATCAGCCTCGTCAGGGTCCAGCGGCCCGCCTCGACCAGGGCCATGCCGCGTGCCGCGAAGCCCGCCGGGACGCCGCGGAGATTGACCGCCACGCGCGCCACGCCGACGGCGGACGTGACCGGCTCGTTCATGGACTCCAGGCCCCGGATCCTGGCGGGCCGCAGCGACGGGGTGAGCAGCAGCTCCTGCCCGTTGGTGACCGTCCCGGCCGGCAGCGTGCCGGTGACGACGGTGCCGCTGCCCCTGATGCTGAACGACCGGTCGACCCAGAGCCGGACCGGGGCGGCGGGATCGGGGACGGGCAGCGCCGCTACCAGCCGTTCCAGCGCATCGCGCAGGTCCGGCAGCCCGGCGCCGGTGACCGCGCTGACCGCCACGGCCGGCACGGCGCCCAGGCTGGTACGGGAGATGTGGTCGAGCGCCTCGCGCATCGCCGGCCCGGGATCGGCCAGATCGCTCCGGGTGACGGCGAGCAGGCCGTGCCTGATGCCGACGGCGTCGACGGCGGCCAGGTGCTCGGACGACTGCGGCATCCAGCCGCCGTCGGCCGCCACCACGAACAGCACCGCGGGCACCGGGCCGAGTCCGGCCAGCATGTTCGGCACGAAGCGCTCGTGACCGGGCACGTCGACGAACGCCACCCGCTCCCCTCCGGGCAGCTTGGTCCAGGCGAAGCCCAGGTCGATGGTCAGCCCGCGGCGCCGCTCCTCGGCCCACCGGTCAGGCTCCATCCCGGTCAGCGCGCGCACCAGGGCCGACTTCCCATGATCCACGTGCCCCGCGGTCGCGATCACCTGCACATGAACCACCCTGGACCATGATCATGGGCAGAAACGGTCGCTGCGCCGTCGAAACTGCCCATGATCATGAAACCGGCCGTCCGGCTGCGGTGGCAACGGCGCTGACCAGGCGGGCGTCGTCGTCGGGCGAGACCGAACGCAGGTCCAGCAGGAGACGGCCCTGTTCCAGGCGGCCCACCACGGCGGGCTCGCCGCGGCGCAGCGGCATGGCCAGCGATTCTGGCAGGCTCACCGCGGCGCTCTCCAGCTTCACGCCGGGCGCCCCGCCGCCGCCCACTGCGGCCCTGGCCGCCGCCACCCGGGCGTCGAGGCCGACGGAAACCAGACGCGCCACGGCCCGTTCGGCCCGCTCGAGGACGGAAGCCGGATCGGCGGCCAGCGCGGCGGCCACCGGCGGTACCGGTCCGGTCAGGGTGGCCTCCAGGGCCGCCAGGGTCAGCTTGTCCACCCGCAGCGCCCGGGCCAGCGGGTGCCGGGTCAGCGTGCGCACCAGGCCGGCCCGGCCGAGCAGCAGCCCGGCCTGCGGGCCGCCGAGGAGCTTGTCACCGCTGGCCGTGACCAGGGCGGCCCCGTCCCGCAGCGCGGTGGCGGCGTCTGGCTCGCCGGGCAGCAGCGGGTGCGGGACGAGCAGCCCGGACCCGATGTCGAAGACCACCGGCGGTCCAAGCCCGGCCAGTTCCGGGACGGCCACGGCGGCGGTGAACCCCTCGACGCGGAAGTTGGACGGGTGCACCTTGAGGATGAACGCGGTCCGCGGCCCGGTCGCCGCGGCGTAGTCCGCCCGCGTCGTCCGGTTGGTGGTGCCCACCTCATGCAGCCGGGCGCCGGTGGACACGAGCAGATCGGGCAGGCGGAAGCGGTCGCCGATCTCGATCAGCTCGCCCCGGCTGACCACGATCTCGTCAGCGTCCGGGCTGGTCAGCGCGGTGGCCGCGAGGACCAGGGCGGCCGCGTTGTTGTTGACCACCGCGACCGCCTCCGCGGCCGGGACCGCCCGGGCCAGGGCGTCGAGGGCGCCCGCGCCGCGGCGGGCGCGGGCCCCGGAGGCCAGGTCGAACTCCACGTCGCAGTGACCCGCCGCGGCCACGATGGCGTCGGCCGCCGCGGCGGACAACGGCGCCCGCCCCAGGTTGGTGTGCACCAGCACCCCGGTCGCGTTGATCACCGGGGTCAGCGCGCTGGCCCGGGCCGGCAACTCGGCCACGGCCGCGTCGGCGACCTGCTCCGGGCCGATCCGCCCGTCCCTGGCTTGCTGCTGGGCGCGGCCTACCGCGGCCTTGACCAGAGCGCGGCCCAGCCTGCGTTCGGCCTCCGCCAGGCGCGGATCGGCCAGCAGCAGATCAGTGCGCGGCACGTTGCGCCTGCTATCCACGTCGCGAACGATACCCCGGCGGCGGCGGAATACAGCGCCATTCTCCGGGTAGGGGGCGGGCAGTATAGGCCGGCATAACTCAAGATCGCTACTCACTCGGGAAGTGATAGTAATGGCTGGGATGCTGCAGATGCGGCGCAGTAGAGGAGCCTTCAGCGGTTTCCTGCTGATGCTGCTCGGGCTGTGGGGCGCCCTCATCCCCTTCGTCGGACCATATTTCGACTACGCGTACACGCCGGACAAGGCGTGGACGTACAACACCGGCCGGCTGTGGCTGGAGCTCCTGCCCGGCGCCGCGGTATTCCTCGGCGGCTTCCTCCTGCTGGTCGCCAGGAGCAGGCACACCGCGCTGTTCGGCGCGCTGCTGGCCGCGGTGGCCGGTGCCTGGTTCACCCTCGGCACGGTGCTCAGCCCGCTGTGGAACCACCACGTCCCGATGGGCGGGTCGCCGGCCAGCAGCACCGTCTACATGCGGATCATGGAGCAGCTCGGCTTCTTCACCGCGCTCGGGATCGTGATCGTGTTCGTCGCGGCCGTGGCCCTGGGCCGGATCGCCTCGGTGCCGTCCGGTATCCGGGATATCGAGGAGGTCCCGGAGACCACCGTCCCGGCCGACACCGTGCCGGTCGAGACGATCAGGGACGAGAGGGTCAGGGACGAGGCTGTCAGGGACGAGACGGTCACGGGCGAGACAGACAGGGGCGAGACGGTCAAGAGCGAGGAGACGCGGCCGGTGCACACCCGGCTGCTGCCCAGGCGGAAGACCGAGGACACCACGCAGACCGTCGGGTAAGCCTCCCGCCGGGTAAGCCTCCCGCCGGACCGCTTGCCACTATCATCGGCACGACACATCCGTGCCAGCCGATGAAGGGACGCGTCCGGTGCGGGCAGAGCCAGCGGCGGTAACCCAGGCCACAGCAGCCACCGGGCCCCAGCCGAAGGGGCCGCGGTGGCTGCTGCCTGCCGGGGCGCTGCTGCTGGCTGCGGTGCTCGCGGTCTACCTGGCTGACCTGGTCACGCACCTGTCCACCATGGCCGCCATGCGTGACCTGGTGGTGTACCGGGACGGCGGGCTGATCGTCCGGCACGTGTCCCCCGCCTACGACCCGCACCAAGCTTCGCCGCTGTACGACTGGACCGGCCAGAACGGCGTCCAGTTCACCTATCCCCCGTTCGCCGCGGTGGTCTTCGCGGTCGCCTCGCTGCTGTCCTGGACGGCCATGCGGTGGGCGATGACGCTGGTCAGCCTGGCCGCCCTCGGCCTGTCGCTGTGGCTGGTGTTCGGCGCGCTCGGCTACAAGGACCGGCCCGCGATCAGGCTCGGGGCGACGCTCGGGGTCTCCGCATTGGCGCTGGCCACCGAACCCGTCCAGCAGACTCTCGCCCTCGGCCAGGTCAACCTGCTGCTCATGCTGCTGGTCGTGGCGGACCTGCTCACCGCCGGCGCGCTCACACCGGGCGGCTTCAAGGGACGGACCCGGTGGTGGCACGGAGTCGGCATCGGGATCGCGGCGGGCGTGAAGCTGACCCCGCTGATCTTCATCCCGTACCTGCTGCTCATCCGCAGGTACCGGCAGGCCGCCACGGCCACCGGCGTGTTCGCGGCCACGGCAGCACTCGGCTACGCGCTCCTGCCGGGTGATTCCAGCACGTACTGGGCGCACGGGCTGTTCCTGAAGGCCAACCGGATCGTGTTCCTGGGCACCAGGGGCAACCAGTCGCTGCGCGGCGTGCTGACCCGGCTGGCCGGAAGCGTTTCTGAGGGCACGGTGCCCTGGATCGCGGCGGCCATCGTGATCGCGGTCGCCGGGCTCGCCGCCGCCGCGCTGCTGTACCGGGCCCGCCAGCCGGTGCCCGCCATGCTGGCCTGCGCCCTCACCGGCTTGCTGGTATCGCCGCTGAGCTGGGACCACCACTGGGTCTGGGTGGCACCCGGGATCGCGCTGCTGGCCCACCTCGGAGCGTCCGCTGCCCGCGGCCTGGTCCGGGCCGCCTGGTGGGCCGCGGCGGCCTGCCTGTTCCTCGTCTTCGCCTGCTGGCCGCAGTTCTGGAACCTGGGACAGTCCGGCCTGACCCCGGCGGGCCTGGGCTGGTACGCGCCGGGCACCTACTTCGCGACCGGCAGCAAGCCCTGGTACCACGAGTTCCACTGGCACGGCCTGCAGCTGCTGGCCGGGAACAGCACCGTGCTGGCCGGGCTGGCCTGCCTGGCGGCCCTGGTCGCGGCGGCTGTTCTGTGCCGGACGCGCGAACGCCCGAGAGAGCCCGGCCCGTGACCGAGGGCATGTCGCTGACCGGGCTGCGGGAGCGCCTTGTCGCCGAAGTCCTGCAGACCAGCGGGATCGGCGACGAGCGGATCGCCGCGGCACTGCGCGACGTGCCACGGCACCTGTTCCTGCCCCACCTGCCGCCGGAGGACGCCTACCTCGACGACGCGATCGTGACCAAGCGCGACGCCGACGGCCAGCCGATCAGCTCCTCGTCCCAGCCCGCCATCATGGCGATCATGCTGGATCAGCTGACCCTCGCGCCGGGCCAGCGGGTCCTCGAGATCGGCGCGGGCACCGGCTACAACGCCGCGCTGATGCGGCATCTCGTCGGTCCGCAGGGCACCGTCATCAGCGTTGACATCGACGCCGACCTGGTCGGCCGGGCCCGCGAGCACCTGGCCAGCGCCGGGTACCCGGACGTGACCGTGGTGGCCGCGGACGGCGCGGATGGCTATCCGGCGGGGGCGCCCTACGACCGGGTGATCGCCACCGTCGGGGTCAGCGACCTGGCCCCGGCCTGGCTGGACCAGGCCAGTCCTGGCGCCCGGATCGTGGTACCGCTGGACGTGCGCGGGTCACAGCTCGCGGTGGCGTTCGGGCGGTCCGGATCCGGCGGGCACTGGGTCAGCCGGTCCATCGCGCCGTGCGGGTTCATGCGGATGCGCGGGTCGCTGGCCGGCCCGGAACGCACGGTGGTCCTCCAGCCGGGGCTCTCCGTCATGCTGCCGGACGGCCTCACGCTGGCGGACGGGCACGAGGTGGACGGCGCGGCGCTGGCCGCCTTCATGGCCGAGCCGCCCGCCGGGTTCGGCACCGGGGTCCGCACCAGTTCGGTGCAGGTCTTCTGGGGACTCGGGCTGTGGCTGGCGACCCGTGACAGCCGGTCGTGCGGGGTCACCGAGGAGCTCGCGCCCGGGGACGGTCCGGGACGGCTCGACCGGGCGCCGCTGGGCGGTGTCGGGATGGCGGCCACGGCCGGGATCGTGGACTCCGGCGGCATCGCCGTGCTCACCGCGGACGAGATCGTCCCGGCGCCCGGGCCGCGGCCGGGGCAGCTGGCCCTGGCGGTGGCCGGGTTCGGCCCGCACGGCGCCGATCTCGGCGCGGCCCTCGCCGCGCACGTGCGGGCCTGGGACGCCGCGGGTCAGCCCGGCGCGGCACGGCTGCACGTGGACGCCTATCCGCGGTCGTCCGCGGACGAGCCCGCGCCGTCCACGGCCGACCATGCCCTGCTGATCGAGCGGTCCGCGACGCGCTTCGTGGTCTACCACAGCTGAGTCCGATACGGTCGATGCTCTCGCGGCTATCTGGGTAGCCTTAGAAGCGTGACGAGCAGCAAGGGCGACCACCTGGAGACCGAGCAGAAATACGACGCCGATGCCGACTTCGTCCTGCCGAAGCTCGGCAGCCTGCCGGACCTCGGCGGCAAGCGGCTCGCGGATCCGAAGCGGATCTACCTGAGCGCCACCTACTACGACACCGAGGACCTCGCGCTCATCCAGCACAAGGTCACGCTGCGCCGCCGCGTCGGCGGCGACGACGAGGGCTGGCACCTCAAGCTGCCGGTGCGCAAGGACACCAGGCAGGAACTGCACGCGCCGCTCGGCGAGGGGACCGTCGGCAGCATTCCGGCCCGGCTGGCCGATCAGGTTAAGGACATCACGGCAGGTCAGCCGCTGCATCCGGTTGCCATCCTCGATACCGAACGGACGGTGGTAACCCTGCCCGGACCATCGGGAGCCCCCCTGGTGGAGGTCGCCGACGACCTGGTGACGGCGATCCGGTTCGGCGAGCCGGACAGCGGTCCGATGACCTGGCGCGAGATCGAGGTCGAGGCGCTGTCGCCCGACTCCGGGGCGGCGGCCATGCTCGAGTCGGTCGGCACGGTGCTGCGCGAGGCCGGCGCGAGACCCTCGGCCTCCGGGTCGAAGCTCGCGCGCGTCATGGACGCCGGCTGAAGCGGGCTCTCAGAGCTAATTCATAGCTGATCGTGATCTGAGCCTGACCCGGTTCGCATGTCATGAGAACCTGAGATGGCATCTCGGCCTGTGCATACTGGGCACAGGTCCGATTGAGACGGGCGAGCTTGACGAACATGGAGAACAACGGCACGGGGGCAGCGCAGTCTCCCGGAACGCGTAACGCGGACGTTCAGCGGCCGGACGGCACCCCGGTGCGCGTGCTCGTCGTCGACGACGAGCCCAGCCTGGCCGAACTGCTGGCCAGCGTGCTGCGCTACGAAGGATGGAACGTCGTCACCGCGGGCAGCGGCGCGGAGGCGGTGCGGACCGCGCGCGAGTTCCGCCCCGACGCGGTCGTCCTCGACATCATGCTCCCCGACTTCAACGGCCTCGAGGTCATGCGCCGCCTGCGCGCCGAGCTCCCGCACGTGTGCGTGCTGTTCCTGACCGCGCGGGACGCGGTGGAAGACCGGGTGGCCGGCATCACGGCCGGCGGTGACGACTACGTGACCAAGCCGTTCAGCCTGGAAGAGGTGCTGGCCCGGCTGCGCGGCCTGCTCCGCCGGGCCAACCTGACCCGGGCGCAGACCGAGGGATCGCTGGTGGTCGGCGACCTGACCATGGACGAAGATGCCCGTGAGGTCCGCCGGGATGGCGACCTCATCGACCTGACCGCGACCGAGTTCGAGCTGCTCAGGTTCCTCATGCGCAACCCCAGGCGGGTGCTGTCCAAGGCGCAGATCCTGGACCGGGTGTGGAACTACGACTTCGGCGGCCAGGCCCACGTCGTCGAGCTCTACATCAGCTACCTGCGCAAGAAGATCGACGTCGGCCGGGTGCCGCTCATTCACACGGTCCGCGGGGTCGGGTACGTGCTGAAGCCCGCTGGCTGATGTCCGCGCCGTCCGCTTCCGGAAAGCGCGGGCTCGCCCGGCTGGCCGCCTTGTTCTCGTTGCGCACCATCAGCGGCAAGCTCATCATCGGGCTCGCCCTGCTGTTCGGCGTGGCCAGCATCGCGATCAGCGTAGTCACCGATCACTCGCTCAACCAGTCACTGATGGCCTCGCTGAACCAGCAGCTGCAGACCGCGACCGACACCTGGTACAGCTGCGTCCAGCACAGCACCGGCGACCCTGATCGCGACACCCCCCGCCATGCGCCGGGCGGCTACGGGCTGTGCAGCAACGCCGGGCAGGCGCCCGGCACCTTCGAGCTCCTGCTGGACGGAAAATCCGTCGGCTACAAGAACACGGTGAAACAGCCGTGCCTGCTGTCCGTCCCGGACCAGGCCGTGCTCGTAGCCCTGCCGTCCGGCCACGGCCAGCCCTCGTCCGGCCAGCCCTCGTCCGGTGAGGCCGGTCCGGGGCCGCCCGGACCGCCGCCGGCCAGGACGTACATCCGGACGCTCAGCTCCCTCGGCGGGGAGTTCCTGCTGACCAAGGTGACCGGCCCGGAGGCCGGCACGACGCTGGTCACCGGGCTCTCCCTGGCTCCGGTCCAGGGCACGCTGGCGAACGTCGAGAACACCCAGCACGTGGTGTACGCGGCCGTCCTGGTGCTGGCCCTGGCCCTGGGGACCGCGATGGTGCAGCTCTCGCTCCGGCCGCTGCGCCGGGTCGCGGCCACCGCGACCAAGGTGACCGAGCTGCCGCTCGATTCGGGTGAGGTCACGCTGCCGGCCGGCGTCCCCGACAGCGACCCGCGCACCGAGGTAGGCCGGGTCGGAGCCGCCTTCAACCGGATGCTGTTCCACGTCGAGCGGGCCCTAGGGCGGCGCGCGGCCAGCGAGGCCCGGCTGCGCAGGTTCGCCGCCGACGCCTCGCACGAGCTGCGGACTCCGCTGTCCGCTATCCGCGGCTACGCCGAGCTGGCGCTGCGACATCCGGGACCGGTGCCCGGGGACGTGACCCACGCGCTGCGCCGGGTCGAGTCCGAGTCGGCCCGGATGAGCGTCCTGGTGGACGACCTGCTGCTGCTGGCCAGGCTCGACGCGGGACGGCCGCTGGAACGCGAGCCGGTGGACCTGTCCCGGCTGGCCATCGAGACGACCAGCGACGCGCGGGTGGCCCGCGGCGACCACCGCTGGCGGCTGGAGCTGCCGGATGAGCCGGTGCTGGTAGAGGGCGATGAGCACCGTCTGCACCAGGTGCTCGCCAACCTGCTGAGCAACGCGGGCAAGCACACCCCGCCGGGCTCGACGGTCAGCGTCGCGCTCACCGTGGGTGACGCGACCGCGAGCCCGGAGGTGCCCGCGGGCACCGCGGTGGTGCAGCGCGGCGTCGCTCCGCCGGGCCCGCAGGTGGAGCTGAGCATCACCGACGACGGTCCCGGCATCTCGGCCGACCTGCTGCCCGAACTGTTCGAGCGGTTCACCCGCGGCGAGGCCGGGCGTGCCCGGGATGCCAGCGCGGCCGGCAAGAGCACCGGCCTCGGCCTGGCCATCGTCGACGCGGTCGTGGCCGCTCACGGCGGCGCCATCGTGGTGACCAGCCATCCGGGCATGACCAGGTTCGCCATCATGCTCCCGCTGCTGCGCGAGCCTGCCGGGCAGCCGCAGGCCTCCCCGGTCTGACCCGTCCTGGAACCGTCCTGGAACCGCTGTGCGGGCGGATGCGTCCAACGGGTACGTACCGGGATAAGGGGAGCCATGAAACCGCTACGCGTACCTGCCTGCCTGCTCGGCGGGCTCCTGCTGACCGGGCTGGCGGCCGGGTGTGCCTCGGCCGCGGCCCAGCCGCCGGCCTCGGGTCACCTCACGGGGAGGCTGGTCATGGAGGGCGGTCCGATGGGTCCGGACGGCAAGCAGCCGGGTGAGCGAGCCATGTCCGGCACGGTGACCGTCACCTCGGCGGGCCACCACCCGGTCACGGTCACGGTCGGGTCCTCGGGAACGTTCTCGGTGCCGCTGTCGCCGGGCCGGTACCAGGTCTCCGGGCGGTCGCCCGACGTCATGGAGATCGACGGCGGCCGCAGCCGGGAGCTGCCGTGCTCTCAGCCGACGTCGGCCATGGTCACCGCCGGGCAGACCGCTACCATCACGCTGACCTGCGTCGTTCCGTGACATAAGGCCGGTTACACGAGCACCTGGGCACCCTCCGCGTGCAGCACGGTGCCGGTCACGAAGTTGTCAGCGATCAGGAAGGCGACCGCGTTCGCGATGTCCTCGGGGCGGCCGAGGCGGCGCGCGGGCAGGCGGGAGGCCAGATCGGCCATCCGGGCGTTCTTGACATCAGGCGTGGCCAGCTGGTCCCACACGGGGGTGTCCACCCATCCGGGGGAAACAGCATTGACGCGGATCGGCGCCAGCTCGAGCGCCAGGGCCAGGACCATGGACTCGAGCGCGCCGTTGACGGTGGCAGCCAGCGCGCCCCCGGGCGCGGGCCGGGAGGCGGCGACGCCCGAGGTGAAGGTAATGCTGCCGGCCTTCGTGATCCGCGGCGCGGCCTGCTGGGCGGCGAACAGCGGGCCGAGGATCTTGGACCGGACCGCTCGCAGGATGCTGTCCTCGGACAGGCTGACCGCCGGACCGTAGGGCAGGTCCGCGGCGGTGACGACGAGGTGGCTGAGCGTTCCGACCCGCTCGAAGAGCCGGGCGACCTGGGCTGGGTCGCCGATGTCGACCGGATGCGCACTCAGCCGGCCGGCCAGTGGTCCGGTCTGGCCCAAGTCGATACGGGCCGCGTCGAGGCGCCGCTGCGACCGGCCCGCGATCACCACCGTGGCTCCGTCGTCCAGACTGCGCCGGGCCACGGCCAGCCCGATGCCCGAACTGCCGCCGATGACAACGATCGTGCTGTCTGCTTTCACCGAACCTCGGCCTCCTCCACTTCGAGTCCGTCCAGGAGCTTTTTCAGGAGCGCCGCGAGCGTCTCGCGGTCCGCGTCGGCCAGCGCGCCGATCATCGCCGCCTCGCATGCCAGGTTGGCGGCCATGGCGCGGTCGGCCACGGTCCTGCCCTCGTCGGTCAGCCCGACCAGGGTGCTGCGGCGATCAGGGCCGCCGGATACCCGCTCGACCAGCCCGGCCCGGGCCAGCGCGTCGACCCGGTGGGTGATGGCGCCGGAGGTCAGCACGAGTTCCTGGTACAGCCTGGTCGGGGTCAGCCGGTACGGCGGGCCGCTGCGGCGCAGCGTGGCCAGCACATCGAAACCGCCCCGGTCCAGGCCCTCGGCTCGCAGGACGCGCCGGATGCGGGCGCCCGCCAGGTGCTCGGCGCGCAGGATACGGCCGATGACTTCCATCGGTGAGGTATCGAGGTCCGGGCGCTGGCCGGCCCAGTCGGCCCGGACGCGCTCGATCCGGTCCGCCGTATGTATCTGCATATTCATAATCTTAAACTACAGATACTTGGCGTGCCGCGCCGCGGACCGACGGTGTGCTAGTTCTAGGGGCATGGACAGTGGCGAGCGCCGGCTGGTGACGACGATGCCGCTGCACGCGATTACCTCGGCTTACGGCGAGGAGGGCCTGCGCGCCAGGTTCGCGGCCGAGATCGAGGCGTGGCCGCAGGCGGACCAGCACCGCCTGAACCAGGCCCTGACCCTCGCGGGGCGGCTGCACGCCGCCGACCGCCGCGAGCAGGAACCGTACGTCAACCACCTGCTCCGGGTGGCGATCCGGATCATGTCGCACTACGGCGTGCGCGACGGCGACGTGGTCTGCGCCGCCCTGCTGCACGACGCGGTCGAGGATCATGCCGCCGAACTGGCCCCGGACGGCACCCGCGAGACCGCGCTGGCCGCGCTGGCGGAGGAGTTCGGGCCGCGGGTGGCCGCGCTGGTGGCGGCGGTGACGAATCCGGAGTACGCGCCCGGCCGCGACGCGGACGAACAGTACCGCGAGCACGTCGCGGAGAGCCTGCGGCGCGACCCGTGGGCGCGGGTCATCAAGGCCTCCGACTTCACCGACAACGGCGTCGGCCTGATCCACACCACCGGCCCGCGGCTGCACCGGCTGGCCGGCAAGTACGCGCCGCTGGTCCCGGTGCTGCAGGAGCTGATCGCGCTGCCCGATACCCCGCTCGGCACCCCGGCCCGGCAGCGCATCTTGACCCAGCTCGGCCAGGCGGCGGACCGCTTCGCCGCGATCCTGCCCGCGGGCGGCTAGCCGCCCGGCACGGGCCCGGGGATGTCGTCCCGGATCACGCCCGCGATGACCGTGGTCACGACCTTGCGAACGGCTTCGGGCTCGGGCGCGGCGCCGGCGCGGTCGGCGAACAGCAGGTGCGAGGCCCCCAGCAGCGTCGGAGCGAGCGTGCCGACGTCCGCGTCGGCCGCGATGCGGCCCAGGTCCCGCTCGGCGGTCAGGTAGGAGGCGATCATGGCGCCGGCTTCGGTCAGCAGGGGAACGCCCCGCGGGGTCGTCGCGCGGAGCCGGGCCCGCAGGTCGTCCCGGAAGGTGATCAGGGCGACGATCGCCACGGCGACCGAGGAGAACAGGTCGGTCAGCACGCCGGTGAGGTTGCCGGCCACGGTGCCGGTCCCGGCTGATTCGCGCAGGGCGGCGGACTGGGCGCCGATCCGGGCGATGCGGTCTTCCACAAGTTCGGCGAGGAAGGCGTCGAAGTCGGCGAAATGCCGGTGCAGGACGCCCTTGGCCACCCCGGCCTCGGCGGTGACCGCCCGGCTCGTCAGCGCGTGCGGCCCCTCCCTGAGCAGGATGCGCTCGGCGGCGGCGAACATCTGCTCGCGCGCGTCGCGGAGGGCCACCCCGGTCGGCACCGGGCATCCCTCCTTCGCCGCACGCGAAACCGATTGTCAAGTGGGCATACGCCCACTTACGGTGGGCGCATGCCCACTCTACCTCCGGCCCGAACGCCGTTTGACGGACGCGAATCCCACCAGGCCCGCGAGATAGCCGAGTCGTTTGGCTCGGATGCCGACCGCTACGACCGGGCCCGCCCCCGCTACCCTGACGCGCTGGTGGACCGGATCGTGGCCGGCGCCCCGCGAAGCGGGCGGAAACCCGACATCCTCGACGTCGGCTGCGGGACCGGCATCGTGGCCCGGCAGTTCCAGGCGGCCGGCTGCCGGGTGCTCGGGGTCGATCCCGACACGCGGATGGCGGACCTGGCCCGGCGGCACGGGCTCGAGGTCGAGGTATCCACGTTCGAGGCCTGGGACAGCGCAAGCCGCGCGTTCGACGCGGTCGTCGCCGGGCAGGCCTGGCACTGGGTGGACCCGGTGGCCGGCGCGGCCACGGCGGCGCGGACGCTGCGTCCCGGCGGACGGCTGGCCGTGTTCTGGAACGCGTTCCAGCTTCCGCCCGACCTGGCCGAAGCGTTCGCCGCGGTCTACCGCCGGGTGATGCCCGATCTGCCGCTCTTCAGGGGCGGGGCCGGGCACGGCGGCCCGGACGCTTACCGGGGCCCGTGCGCCAGGGCGGCCGAGGGGATGCGGCAGGCGGCCGCGTTCGGCGAGCCGGAGCAGTGGCGGTTCGACTGGGATCGCCGCTACACCAGGGGCGAGTGGCTGGACCAGCTGCCGACGTCCGGGTTCTGGGCGCAGATCCAGGCGGCCGGGCAGCGGGAGATCCTGGCGGGGATCGGCACCGCCGTCGATGCGGAGGGCGGCAGCTTCATGATGCACTACACCACGGTGACGGTCACCGCGACGAGAACAGGCGCCGCCTAACGCCATGAAACCCCGGATCCAGCGCGTTCCGGCGCGGTGAAAGCCCGGATCCAGTGCGTCCGGCAGCGTCAGTCCTGCGCGGCCGGACCCGCGTTCTCCAGGCCGGGGGCGAGCAGGTTGCGGGTGGCCACGGTGTCCGGATGGTCACGGCCCAGGACCCGCTCCCGGGCCTCGAGGGTCTGCTCGAGCAGCCGGATGGCCTCACCTGCCCGGCCTGCGTCCCGGTAGGCGGCGGCCAGGTGATGCCGCGAGTTCAGCGTGCTCGGATGCTCGGTGCCCAGCAGCCGTTCCCGGTCGGCCAGCGTCTGCTCGTACAGCCGGATCGCCTCGTCGACCCGGCCGCCCTCCTGGTAAGAAGCCGCGAGGTTGCTCCGCGAGCCCAGGGTCCGCGGATGCTCGGCGCCGAGCTGTCGCATGCAGGCAGCCAGCGTCTGCTCGTGCAGCACGATAGCTTCCTCGGTCCGGCCGACGTCCCGGTAGGCGTTGGCGAGGTTGTTCCGCGCGCTCATGGTCCGCGGATGCTCGGCGCCGAGCTGCCGCTCGCAGGCAGCCAGCGTCTGCTCGACCAGCGGGATCGCCTCCGTCGCCCGGCCCGCCTCCCGGTAGGCGGCGGCCAGGTTGATCCGCGAGTTCAGGGTGCTCGGGTGATTGCTGCCCAGCTCCCGCTCCCGGGCCGACAGGATCCGCTCGACCAGCGGGATCGCGTCCGTCACCCGGCCTGCCTCCCGGTAGGCGGCGGCCAGGTTGACCCGCGAGTGCACGGTGTCCGGATGGTCGGCGCCCAGTACCTTTTCCCGGCCCGCCAGGGTCTGCTCGAACAGCTCGATGGCTTCGGCGGCGCGGCCGGTATCCCGGTAGGCGGCGGCCAGGTTGCCGCGCGAGTTCAGGGTGCTCGGGTGATGGGAGCCGAGCAGCCGTTCCTTGGCCGCCAGGGTCAGCTCGAACATCAGCCTCGCCTCGCCCGCGCGGCCCGCGTCCTTGTAGGCGGTGGCCAGGTTGTTCTGCGTGGTGAGGGTATCGGGATGCTCCGGGCCCAGCAGGCGTTCGCGGACGACCAGGATCTGCTCGAACAGCCGGATCGCGTCGGCCGGGCGGCCCGCCGCCTGGTAGGCGGCGGCCAGGCTGTTCCGTGCGTTCAGCGTGTCCGGATGCTCGGGGCCGAGCAGCCGGTCAAGATCCGCGGTCAGCAGCTCGCCGACCGTGACGGCCTGGACCGCGCTGTCGCCGAGCTCGATCAGGTGATAGAGAGCCAGGAACCGGAGCCGCAGCAGGACCCTGGTCAGCTCCGGATCGGCCGGGCTGGCCGGGCTGGCCGCCTCGGCCAGCGCGGTCACCTGCTCGGTGACGTCCCTGACGGCCAGGCGATCGGACGAGCTGGCCAGTGACCTCGCCAGGGCTTCCAGCAGCGACGCGGCGCCCCGGCAGACATCGGCCAGCTGCCGCCGGGACAATCCGTCGCGGACGGCCCGGGCCACCAGGCCCTCGGCGATCACGATCTGGCCGTCCAGGCTGATGGTCAGCAGCGACAGGCCGGCCAGCTTGTCCAGGGCCGCGTCCACCTCGGCGGGCGTCTGCCGCCCGCCGCCCAGCAGGCCTGCCTTCCCGGCGGCATGCAGCAGGTCCCGGCGGACCCCGGCCGCGGAGAGCACCGCGATGAGGCGCATCGCCTGGTGGCGCACGCCGGCCGGGACCGCGTCCAGGGCCAGCCGGACCGCCCGCTCCGCGCCGGGGAGTTCCTCCCCAGACGGCAGCGCCCGCAGCCGGTCCAGGTACCCCGCGTATCCGAGGTCGCCCCGGGTGATCACCGAGGCGGCCAGCGCCAGCGCCAGCGGCAGGTGCCCGAGTTCGCCGGCCACCGCTCCGGCGGCCGCGTCGTCGGCCAGGCCCGTGCGTCCGGCCAGGAAAGCCAGCGCTTCCGCCGCGGAGAACACGCCGACCGGGACGGGGAGCCCCAGGTCCGACTCCTGGTGGCTGGTGATCACCACGCGGGCGGCGCCGCCGGCCGGGATGAAAGGCCGTACCGTCTCGGGGTCGGTCACGTCGTCGAGGACGAGCAGGCAGCGATGCCCGTCCGCTTCCAGCCAGCGCCGGACGATCTGCCCGGGGTCCGTCCGGTTCTGCGTGGCAGCGGGCTCGGACAGGCCGAGGGCGTCGGCTACCGCCGCCAGGCCTCCCAGCAGGGTTGCGGTGTCCGCAGCGCTAACCCAGGCCACCAGCCGCCAGCCTTCGGCCAGCCGGGCGCGGGCGTACGCCGCCGCCAGTTGCGTCGCGCCCGCACCGGGGACCGAGTGCAGCGCCAGCACCTGGGCGTCAGACCGGTCTAGCTCCGCCAGCAGGTCCGCGCGGGACACAAAGCCGGGTGGCTCCCCCGGGATCGCGCCCGCCCGCTTGCCGTCGGCCGGCTCTTCCGCCTCGGTGACAACCTCGGGCTCACCGCCAGCGGGCTCCTTCACCGCCGAGCCGGTAACCTCGGGTTCCGCTTGCGCCGGCGCTCTCACCTCGACGGGCGGCTCTGGCGGGTCGCTCGACGGCCGGGGCACCACGATCGTAGGCTCATCCGGGTTTTCCACCTGGGTGCGCGAGGCCCGCCGGCCGCTCTGAGCGGCCGCATTGCTAGGCACGACCCGCCACCCGCTCACGCGCCCGGGGGCCTGGCCTGGACGAACATCTCCCGGAGGCCTGGCTGCCAGGCCACCATCCCAACCGTCACTTTCACCGTTGACTCCCACGTGCGTGTCACGAAGCCTAGACCGAGAACAGGCAATCGCTGTGACGCAACGATTACGAGCTTCAACATACCCGCCCCGCGCCGACTGAAAATACCGCCGCTCCCCGTATGCAATCCTGCCCCCAGCGATTCACACACGCAACAAAAGTGCCGAATCTTAACTACTGCGATCACCGGGACCGGTAAAAACGAAGGAATGCCGGAACTTCCCGAGGTCGAGACCGCCCGCCGCCTGATTGCCGACGAGGCGCTAGGCCGGCGCATCACGGACGTCGACGACAGCGACACGTTCGTCT
>DAIOWL010000043.1:0-11982 GCA_036758545.1 Streptosporangiaceae bacterium
ACGACCGGCGCCGCCTGCTCGGCGTGATCACCGTCGACGACGTCCTCGAGATCGCTCTGCCGCCCGACTGGCGCCGCCGCGAAGCCGCCCCGCACCAGCCGCCCCCATAGCCCCGCATCGTCCGCCCGCCAGTCGCTGTCCTAGCCGGCGGCTGGTGCAAACTGGTGGCATGACTGAACCGTCACCACGTTTCCGTACTGTGCTCGATACCTGTCCCGTGTACAAGCCGGGGCGGGTACCGGTCAGCTCGAGCGGGAAGACGCACAAGCTGTCATCCAACGAGACTCCCTTCGCGCCGCTGCCCTCGGTGGTGGACGCCATCGCCGAGGCGGCGCGATCGGTGCACCGGTACCCGGACAACGGCGCGCAGGCCCTGATCGGGGCCATCGCGGACAAGTTCGGCGTCCCGGCGGAGCACGTCGCGGTCGGGTGCGGTTCGGTCGGAGTGACCCAGCAGCTCCTTGAGGCGATCGGTGAGCCCGGCGCCGAGGTGATGTACGCGTGGCGCTCCTTCGAGGCGTACCCGATCCTGTGCGACCTGGCCGCCGCGGACTCGGTCCGGGTCCCGCTCCGCGACCAGACCCACGACCTGGCCGCGATGGCGGCCGCGATCACCCCGCGAACCAGGCTGATCTTCGTCTGCAACCCGAACAACCCGACCGGCACCGTGGTGCACAGGGCCGAGCTCGAGGCCTTCCTCGACCAGGTCCCGGCCGACTGCCTGGTCGTGCTCGACGAGGCCTACCGTGAGTACATCCGCGACGAGGCGGTGCCCGACGGCGTGGACCTGTACCGCGGCCGGCCGAACGTCGCGGTCCTGCGCACCTTCTCCAAGGCCTACGGCCTGGCCGGGCTGCGCACCGGGTTCATGATCGCGCCCGAGCCGGTCGCGGCCGCGGCCCGGACGACGATGCTGCCGTTCAGCGTGAACAGCATCGCGCAGGCCGCCGCGGTGGCCTCGCTGGCCGCGGAGGACGAGCTGTTCGAGCGGGTGGAGCACACCGTCAAGGAGCGGACCCGGGTGCGCGAGGCGCTGATCGCCGACGGCTGGGATGTTCCCCCCACCGAGGCCAATTTCGTCTGGATGGGCCTGGGCGAGCACACCCTGGACTTCGCCGCGGCCTGCTTCGACGAGGGCATCGCCATCCGCCCGTTCGCCGGTGACGGCGCCCGGGTCAGCATCGGCGACGCCGAGGCCAACGACGCCTTCCTAGGCGTGGCGCACGCCTATCCGCACCGCAACAACGCCTAACCGGACCGCCCGGGGATATCGAGCTCGGCCCAGGCGGCCTCCCACAGCGTGCTGACGGTCACCCGGATCCGCTTCACCGACGGCGGCACCGGCGGCCAGAACCAGAACTCGCGGCTGCCTTCGGGGCTCCCGCCGCCGTCGCCCGGCATGCCCCGGTGCTCCGCGCCGGCGTCATCGGTCGCCCGCACCTGGAAACTCGGCACGATCATCGGCCAGTACTCACCGCTGACCCACGGATGCCCGTACAGCTGGATGGACACTAGGTCACCCTGCGCCGCGATGTTCTCGATCACCGCCGTGGCGCGCTCCAGCGGCATCCAGACGGCCAGCCCGGCCCGTTCGGGCTCGTGGTCGCGCGCCCGCAGGTGCGCCTGCCGGCCCCACAGCTCCGCCAGCTCCTCCCGCCAGCTCGGGGTCGGTGCCTCCCAGTCGGAGAGCATGCCGCTGTCCGGCGGCAGCGCCCCGGTCCACAGCAGCGCGTCCGCCACCGCGGCGACGATCTTCGCGACGTCGAGTTCCACGCTGTCCTCGCCGGTGGCGATCGTCACCGACCGGGCCGATGCCAGCTCCGCCAGGTAGGCCTCGGCCGGTGTCGGCCAGGCCGGCTTGGTCGGACCCCTCTCGGCCGCCACGGGAGCAGGCACATCGACCCGAACGGGCTGGCTTTCCGCCCCCGCGAACTCCAGCCAGCGCACCGCCTTGCCGGTCGCGGATCCTGCGGGCTGCGGTTCCGCCAGCACCTCGCCCTGCCACCGCCGGCGTCCCGGCTCCCCGGGAGCGTCGCCCCAGGTCACCGGCTGCAGCCGGTACGTCCGGCCCAGGTCGTCGGTCACCGACAGCCCGGACCTGACCTCCGCGGCGAACCGCTGCCCCGGCAGCTCACGGAGCGGCTGACTCGGGTCAGGTATGACGGCGCGCAAGCGCAGATTCACCCCGCCCGGCGTCAGCGTCGCCAAGGTCAGCACCAGATCCGTGCCGCCGAACGCGATCGGCACCGGGCCCGCGGTCACGGCCAGCGGAATCCCGGTCAGGTCGGCCCGGCTCGCCGCCCGTGCCTCGTGGTACCCGAGCGCACCGGGGACCACGCTCAGCTCGCCGGTCAGCACCCCCAGCCGGAAACCCTTGGCCTCCAGTTCCGGCCGGTACTGGCCCAGGATCTCCTCGGCCCGCGCCCCCGGCAGCAGCCCGAGCATCACGAACGCGTTGGCCACCGCCTCCCGGCTGAACGGCACGCCAGGCAGCGGCTGGCCGGGCCGTGCCCGGCTCAGCGGGGCCACCATCGCGCGCAGGAACGCCTCAGGATCCTGGAGAACCATGGGAGCAAGCTACATCGCGAGATTCCGGGAGGGCACCCCTCTGACCGGGTACGCCGCCGGCGGAACCCTGGGTCGCGGCTTACGACGCCGTTGCGGCTAGGGCGCGGTCGTCGGGGGAGAAGTCCTCGTCGACCTCCGAGGGAGGATGCTCCAGGTGCCACCGGACCGACACCGGAATGGTTGCGGCCGGATCGGAAGGACGCCAGCCGAGCAGGGTGGCTGCCTTCCGGCTGTCGACCAGGAAGTGCTGGGCGATGCTGCGGGTGTCCTCCAGGTCCGGGGGTACGAGGTCCTCGGGCACGGTGACCAGCGATGCCTCGGAGCCGGCCGCCGCCAGGATGGCCAGCGCCCAGTCCCGCACCGTGCCGGTGGTCAGGTCGCCCACGTTGAACACCTGGCCCGCCGCGGCCGAGGGGTGATCCAGCGCGGCCAGCACGGCCGATGCCACGTCGCCGACATAGCAGCGCGTGTCCAGCGAGGTGCCGGCCCCGAACGGTATCCGCAGCCGCCCGGCCCGAACCCTCCGCAGCACGAACTCCTCCCGCCGCTGCCCGTCGTGCTCGCCGTAGATCAGCGACAGCCGCAGGGCACACCCGCCCCGCGAAAGGTACAGGGGCTCCACGTCGAGCTTGTCGTAGTGCTCGCCCAGCCCGGGCAGCATGTCGCGCAGCGGGTACCGGGCCAAGCGAACCGGCGAGGTCTCGGTCAGCGGAACCGGCTCGCCGCCCCGCCCGGCCAGCAGCAGTTCATAGGCTCGGTACACATCGATGCTGGACAGCAGCACCAGGTGCGCATCCGGCAGGTGCGGCAGCACCGCGTCAGCGTGGGCACGCGTCATCGCCCGCGTGTCGATCACCGCGTCGGGCCGGAAAGCCCGCAGCTGATCAGCCACGCCGGCCAGGGCGTCCCGCGCGGCGTGCACATGCGCGCAGCCGGACAGTTCGGCAGGCTCGGTCTGGCCCCGGTGCACGACCATCACCTCGTCGCCCCGGGCCAGCAGCTCCAGCGCGATCCGCCGGCCGATGAACAGGGTGCCGCCGAGGATAAGGACTCGCATACCCGCTAGCGGTCGCTGTCGGACTCGGCCGGCTCGAAGGTGAAGACCTGCGGGCCGATCTGCATGCTCCAGCCGGGCGGAAGCGGGCTGGGCTCGGTGCCGATCCGCGTCCACTGCTCACCGCCGGGCGGGCTGAAGTAGGTCCCGTGCATCGAATCCGCGTCGCGGACCAGCAGGATGCCGTTCTCGACCGAGACGTACGCGTGCACCCGCGAGATCACGTGATCTGGGTCCTGCAGCTGAACCGGCGCGGCCTCGCCGCTTTCCACCGCGGGATCCTGCGACGGTTCCCGGCCGAGGACCAGCACGCCAGTCAGGACGATCGGCGGTGCGTCCTGCGACGTCAGCACGCCGAGCGGTCCCTGCCCGGCCGCCGGCCGGGGCTGCATCGCCGGTGCCACGGTCGTGGGCTGAATGACCGAGGCCGGGTCCGGCTCGGCCGGGCTGGAGGCCAGGTCGTGTTCACCGGTCCGCACGACCATGGTCGGCTGGTGGTTCGGCACCTCGGCCCGCAGCCCCCAGGGCTCCTGCGGCGAATCCGCCGCCTGCCCCGGCGCCTCCTCGGACGGCGGCCACGCGAAGCCGCGGGATTCGCCGCCGGCCACCGCCGGCTCCGGCTCTGCCTCCACCTCAGGTTCCGGCTCCGCCGCCGACTCCGGCACCGGCATAGCTTCCGGCATCGGCATAGCTTCCGACGCCGGCATAGCCTCCGGCACCGGCATAGCCTCCGGCGCCGGCATCGGCGCCGGCGTAGGCTCGGACGCGCCCACGACCGAGGCCGGTGACGCTCCGGGCATATCCGGCACACCAGGCATGCCCGCGACCCGGCTCAGCACGAAGCCCTGCCCGGGTACCACCCCGCCGCGCAGGTCGGACAGCGGGTCCGCCTGGACCGGCCGGGCGGACGCGCCGCCGATCGCCAGCCGCTCGAACGTGCCGGGCACGATCAGGTCGACCCAGGTGAGAGCCTGCTCTCCGGATATCTCGCGGGTCGCGCCGCCCTCGGTGATCGTGCACCACACCGCGCCGCGCAGGAACATGATCACGCCGTCACGCATCGGGGCCACGATCCCGAACGCGGGAGCATCCTCCGACATGTGGCCGATGACCCAGGCGGCCAGCTGGCTCGCGATCGCGTTGGCCGACGCCTCGCGGTCGGAGCCGACGTCGGCGGCCAGCCCGAGCAGTTCCTGGATGACCCCGGCCGCGGCCGGGCTAACGCCCGCGTCCCCGCGAGGGATCACGATGACCGTTTCGCCGAACCGGCCGACAAGACCAGGGCCGGGCTCGATGCCGATACGCGTCGTCAGCTGCTCCATCGTGCTTCCTCTTCGTCCGGGGGCAACGCAGGCATTTTGTCATGCCGCGGAACAAGCAGAAACAGCAGCTGAATACCCGCGAAGGCTCAGACGGTAACAGCGGCGACGTCCGCGCCCAGCGCGTTGAACCGCTGCGCGATGTTGGCGTGCCCCCGATCGATCGGGTAGCAGGGTGTGACGAGCGTCTCGCCTTCGGCCGCCAGCCCGGCCAGGACCAGCGCGATCCCGGTCCGCAGGTCGTGCGCCACGACCTCGGCTCCGGTAAACGCACACGGCCCGTGCACCACGACCGCGCCGCGGTCGAGCTCGACCGACGCGCCCATCTTGACCAGCTCGCCGACCAGCGTGTACCGCCCGTCGAAGATCGTCTCGCGGATGTAGCTGGCCCCCTCGGCCAGGCAGGCCAGCGCCATGATCGGGGACTGCAGGTCGGTGGCGAACCCGGGGTACGGGCTGGTGATGACGTTGATCGGGCGCACCGGGCCGTCCATCCGGACCGACACCACGGCGCCGTTGGTGCCGAACTTGACCCCCATCTGCTCCAGCTTCCACCGGAACACGCCGAAGTGGTCCAGCGAGGCCCCGACCAGGTTGATCTCGCCGCCGGTGATCGCCGCGGCCATCGCGAACACGCCGGCGTCGATCCGGTCCGCCATCACGGTGTGCTCAACCGCGGTCAGCTCGTCCACGCCGTGCACGGTGATGAAGCCGGTGCCGCCGCCGGTGATCCGCGCGCCCATCTTGGTCAGGAACGCGATGACGTCGAGGACCTCGGGCTCCTGCGCCGTGTTGTCGATCACGGTCCGGCCGGGCGCCAGGCAGGCCGCCATGATCAGGTTCTCGGTGCCGGTGTGCGACGGCGTGTCCAGGTACAGGTGCGAGCCCTGCAGCTTGCTGGCCTTGATCCGGATGGTCGTGTCGCCCTCGTCCACGACCGCGCCGAGCCGGGCGAAGCCGCGGTAATGGAAGTCCAGGTTCCTGTTGCCCAGGTTGCACCCGCCGACGCCCTCGATCACGGCCTCGCCGAACCGGTGCAGCAGAGCCGGCACGAACAGCACCGAGCTGCGGAACCGGCGCGCGATCTCGGCCGGCAGCACCGGGCTGGTCAGGTTGGACGCGTCGACGACGAGCGTCCGTTCGGTCTCGTGGAACTCGACGACCGCGCCGACCGCCTCGGCCAGTTCGACGGCGCGGCGGACGTCCTCGATCGGCGGGACGTTCCGCAGCACCGTATGGCCGTTGCCGGTGAGCAGGGATGCGGCGATCATCTTCAGCGCCGCGTTCTTCGCGCCCTGCACGAAAACCGTCCCGTGCAGCGGAGCGCCTCCGCGCACGCGGTAACTCGTCTCGGGTCCCAGAGTCATGCGCGCTAGCTTAGCCGGGAGAGGCGCTCGAAGACTGGAGCTAGCCGCGCAACGTACCGTTCCGGCCTGAATGCGGAGTCCAGTGCCCCTTCGGGCAGCGGAACCGCGCGTGTCGCCGCCTGTTTGCGCAGCGTGTCGCGGAACGAGGTACCCACGTCCCAGGTCTCCATCGCGGCCGCCTGTACCAGCTCATACGCGTCCTCACGCGACATTCCCGCGCTGACCAGCTCGAGCAGGACCGCGGAGGAGTACATCAGCCCGCCGGTTATGTCCAGGTTTGACCGCATCCGCGCGGCGTCTACGGTCAGCCCCGACACCAGTCCGGTGGTCAGGTGCAGAAGGTAGTCGGTGGCGATGGCGGCGTCCGGCAGCGCGACCCGCTCGACGGACGAATGTGAGATATCCCGCTCGTGCCACAGCGGGATTCCCTCGGTGACCGGCGTCACATAGCCGCGCACCACCCGCGCCAGCCCGCAGATCCGCTCCGAACGGATCGGGTTCCTCTTGTGCGGCATGGCCGAGGAGCCCTTCTGCCCCGAACGGAACGGCTCGGCCAGCTCCCGCACCTCGGTCCGCTGCCCGTGCCTGACCTCCAGCGCGACCGCCTCGCACACGGTGGCCGCGATCGCCAGCGCGCTCACCCACTCGGCGATCCCGTCCCGCATCACCACCTGGGTGGCCACGTCCGCGGGCCGCAGCCCGAGCGCGGGCATGACCTCGGCCTCGATGGCCGGGTCGATGTTGGAGTAGCTGCCCACCGGCCCGGACAGGGTGCCCACCGCGACCTCCTCGCGGGCCCGGACCAGGCGGTCCCGGCTGCGGGCCATGGCGAAGGCGAAGTCGGCGACCCGGTGCCCCCAGACGTCGGGCTCGGCGTGGACGCCGTGCGTCCGGCCGGGCCGCAGCGTGTCCCGGTGCGCCAGCGCGTGGTCCCGCAGCACCGCGACCAGCGCGGTGGCCCTGGCGATCAGCAGGTCGCTGGCCTCGGCCAGCTGGACCGCGAGCGCCGTGTCGAGCAGGTCGGAGGAGGTCATGCCGTAGTGCACCCAGGCGGCCGCCGACCGCGGCTCGGTGTTGTCCGCCCAGGCGGTCAGGAAGGCGATCACGTCATGGTCGGTGACCGCCTCCACCGCGGCTACCGCCTCGGGGGTTGGTGATGGGGCCGAACGGACGGGTTCCACGCTCTCGGCCGGCACCGTGCCCGCCCGGGCCTGCGCCTCGAGGACCAGCACCTCCACCCGGCACCACAGCTCGTACTTGTGCGCGTCGCTCCAGACCCGCCCCATCTCGGGCAGCGTGTACCGCTCGATCATGCGTCCACGCTATCCGGGACCTCAGCCGCCCTGCGCTCCGCCAGCAGCGCGGCCGCGACGATCAGGGTCAGCACGGCCATCTCGGCCGCGACGCTCAGCGTCACGCCGACCCAGGACGCGGCCAGCGCCACGACCGCCGCGGTCAGCCGGTAGCGTCCCGGGCCGATCCGCAGCGCGTGCCGGAACGCCGCGCTGCCGGCCAGGAACAGCGCCACGCCGCAGCCCATCGCCACGCACGGCCCGGCCGGCAGCGTGCTCCCGGTGTTCACGATGGCCTGCTTGACCCCGGAGGCCAGCGCGACGATCCCGAGCAGCATGGGGATGTAGGCGTAGAAGTACGCGGCCAGCGCGAGCGCCGGGCGGGCCGCCGGGTCCGCCGCCACCATGGCCCGTTCGGCCCTCTCGTCGTCCTCGGCGCCGAAGTAGGCCCACCACAGCGCCGCGGTCAGCGCCAGCCCCAGCACGGCGGACAGGGCCAGCGAGACGGTCACCGGGTGCCCCTCGGCGCCGATCCCGATGTCCACCACCGATTCGCCGAGCACGATGATGACCAGCGCGCCGTGCCGCTCGGTGAAGTGCGACGGCTGGATGTCGAATCGGCCGCGCACCGGGAGCACGAACGGCGACAGCACCTGGACGGCCAGCGCGGCCGCCCACAGCCCGTACGCTGCGCCCCCCTTGACGATCCCGGCCGTGATCACCAGCAGCGCCGCGACCAGGTTGAACGGCGCGACCCGCGCGATGTTCCTGTTCACCCGCTGGTACAGCCAGCCGTGGATGAGCACGACGATCAGGTAGCCGATGCCGAGCGCGACGCCGTCCCGGCCGAACGCCTCCGGGATGGCCAGCCCCATGATCAGGAAACCGGCCATGCCGGCCAGCATGAGCAGGCGCTCCGTGGTGCGCGACGGAGTACGCGCGTTGGCCAGCCAGACGTACCCGCCGTACATCCACCACAGCGCGCCGAACACGAGCAGCACCCGGAACCCGTCCTCGACGCTCACCTCGTGCGACAAGATCCCGGTGAGCTGGGTGATGGCGAAGACGAAGACCAGGTCGAAGAACAGCTCGAGCGTGCTGACCCGCAGCGGGGCGTCCCCGTCACCCGCCGCCGCATCGTCAGTCGCAGTGTCCATTTACTGGCGTGCCGCGATGTCCCGGCGGTACCAGCCGCCCCGCATCGAGACCGTGGCCGCGAGCTCGTAGGCGCGGGCACGCGCGGCCGCGACGTCCGGCCCGGAGCCAACCGCGTTCAGCACTCGCCCCCCGGCCGACACCAGCGCGCCCTTCGCATCGCGCGCGGTGCCCGCGTGCAGCAGGTAGGCGTGGTCTTGCCCGGGCCGTTCGGTGCCTATGATCTCGTCCCCCCTGGCCGGAGCCTCGGGATAGCCGTCCGCGGCGATCACCACCACCACGGCCGCGCCCGGGTGCCATTCCAGGGAAGCGGCGCCGGCCAGGTCCCCGCCCGCGGCGGCGGCCAGCAGCGGCCCGAGCGGCGAGGCCATCCGGTCCAGCACCACCTGCGTCTCCGGATCGCCGAACCGGGCGTTGAACTCCACCACCCGGATCCCGGCCCGGGTCAGCGCCAGCCCGGCGTAGAGCAGCCCCTGGTACGGCGTGCCGCGGCGGCGCATGGTGTCCACGGCGGGCTGGATGACCTGCGCCATCGCCTGGTCCGCCAGGTCAGCGGGCGCCCAGGGAAGCGGGGCGTAGGCGCCCATGCCGCCGGTGTTCGGCCCCTGGTCGCCGTCGCGGGCCCGCTTGAAGTCCTGGGCGGGCAGCAGCGGCACCGCGGTCATCCCGTCGGTGACCGCGAACAGCGACACCTCGGGGCCGTCGAGGAACTCCTCGATCACCACCGTGCCGCAGGCCCCGGCGTGCGCCCGGGCCGCGACGAGGTCCGCGGTGACCAGCACGCCCTTGCCCGCGGCCAGCGCGTCGTCCTTGACCACGTACGGCGGGCCGAACGCGGCCAGCGCCTGGTCCGCCTCGGCCTCGCTGGTGCAGGTGAACGAGGCCGCGGTCGGGATGGCCGCCTCGGCCATCACCTGCTTGGCGAAGGACTTCGAGCCCTCGATCCTGGCCGCGGCCGCGTCCGGGCCGAAGCACGGGATGCGGGCCTCGCGCAGGGCGTCGGCGGCGCCCGCGACCAGCGGCGCCTCCGGGCCGATGACGACCAGGTCGGGGGCGAGCTTGCGGGCCAGCGCGAGGATGCCGTCCGGCGTGGGCGGCGTGTCCGGGTGGGTCTCGGCCAGGGCCTCGATGCCGGGGTTTCCCGGGGCGGCGTGGACGTCGTCCCGGCCCCGTGCTGGCTGGCAGAGGGCGCGGACCAGGGCGTGCTCGCGCCCGCCCGACCCGATGACGAGTATGCGCACGCCAGGAGCCTACCGGCGCGCCAGCCGGTACCACTCCTCGGCGAGCATCGCGAAGTCGACCTCGGTGCTCCACTCGCCCTTGAAGAACTCGTTGTGAACCAGCCGGGCCTCCTGCCGCATGCCCAGCCGCCTGGCTAGCTTCACCGATGGCTCGTTGCGCTCGTCGACCCGCGCGACGATGCGGTGCAGGCCGAGTCCCTCGAAGCCCAGCCGCAGCATCGCGTGCGCCGCCTCGGTAGCGTAGCCGCGCCCGCCCAGGGCGGGATTGAACACGTAGCCGAGTTCCCCGCCCGCGTGCTCGCGGCTGTGCCAGAACAGCATGACGTCACCCGCTAGCTCGCCCGTCCCGGCCAGCTGAGCGCCGAGCGTGAGCGACTGCCCCTCGTCGGTGAGTTCGGTGCGCGCCCATCGCCCCGCGATCCGCTCGAGGATGTCGTCGCGGCTCATCGGCTCGAACGGCACGTACCGGCTGACGTCATCCCGGCCGCGGTAGACGAGCAGGGCGTCGGCGTCGTTGGCGGTCAGCGGGCGCAGCAGCAGCCGCTCGGTGCGGACCGGGTAGCTGGGGCGCAGCGGCCCGAGCTGAGATCCCGGCCCGTCAGCCATCCTGGAGCAGGTCCCTGAGCTGCAGGGTCTGGTCGCGGCGCGGGCCGACCCCGACCGCGCAGACCGGGGCGCCGATCATCTCCTCCACCGCGCTGATGTAGGCGCGCGCGGTGGCCGGCAGGTCGTCGGGCGAGCTGGCCTTGGAGATGTCCTCCCACCAGCCGTCGAAGTACTCGTACACGGGCACCGCGTGGTGGAACTCGGTCTGCGTCATCGGGATCTCGTCGTAGCGCTTGCCGTCCACCTCGTAGCCCACGCAGACCGGCACCTTCTCCAGGCCGGACAGCACGTCCAGCTTGGTCAGGAAGTAGCCGGTGATGCCGTTCACCCGGGTCGCGTACCTGGCGATGACCGCGTCGAACCAGCCGCAGCGGCGCGGCCTGCCGGTGGTCACGCCGTACTCGGCGCCCGCCTTGCGCAGCCATTCGCCGGTGTCGTCGCGCAACTCGGTGGGGAACGGCCCCTCGCCGACCCGGGTCGTGTACGCCTTGACGATGCCGATGACGTCGGAGATCCGGGTCGGGCCGATGCCGGCCCCGGCGCAGGCCCCGCCCGCGGTGGGGGAGGACGAGGTGACGAACGGGTAGGTGCCGTGGTCCACGTCGAGCATGGTCGCCTGGGCGCCCTCGAGCAGCACCACCTTGCCCTGGTCGAGCGCCCGGCCCAGGGCCAGGGCCGTGTCGGCCACGTAGGGGCGGAGCCGCTCGGCGTACTGCTCGTAGTCGACCGCGATCGCCTCGGCTTCGATCCCGCGCCGGTTGTAGACCTTGGTCAGGATCTGGTTCTTCTCCCGCAGCACCAGGTCGAGCTTCTGCCGCAGGATGCCGGGGTCGAACAGGTCCTGGACGCGGATCCCGGTCCGGGCGATCTTGTCGCCGTAGGCCGGGCCGATGCCGCGGCCGGTCGTGCCGATCCGCGCGCTGCCCAGGTAGCGTTCGGTCACCTTGTCCAGCGCGCGGTGGTACGGCGTGATCAGGTGCGCGTTGGCCGAGACCAGGAGCTTGGAGCAGTCCACGCCGCGGGCGGCCAGGCCGTCGATCTCGTCCAGCAGCACCTGCGGGTCGATCACCACGCCGTTGCCGATCACCGGGACGACGTTCGGCGACAGCACCCCGGACGGCAGCAGGTGCAGGGCGTAGCTCTCGTCGCCGATGACGACCGTGTGGCCGGCGTTGTTCCCGCCCTGGTACCTGACCACGTAGTCGACGCGGTCCCCGAGCAGGTCGGTGGCCTTGCCCTTGCCCTCATCGCCCCACTGAGCCCCGACAACCACGACGGCGGGCATGCGGTATTCCCCTCGCCCTCACATCACATGCGGAAGCCCCCGCACGGGCGCAAGCGCGGCAGGGGGCTCTTGCTACTTGACATTACCCGGAAAAA
>DAIOWL010000043.1:12082-15224 GCA_036758545.1 Streptosporangiaceae bacterium
GCGGAGGCGCCCAGCATGTACAGGGCGCGGAGGAAGCCGCGGTTCGGCTCGTGCTCCCACGGCACCGGGCCGTGGCCCTTCCAGCCCGCCCGCCGCAGCTGGTCCAGGCCGCGGTGGTAGCCGGTCCGCGCGTACGCGTACGCGGTGACCGGGTCGCCCTGGGCGAACGCCCGTTCGGCCAGCGAGGCCCAGGCCGCGGAGTAGGCCGGGAACCGGGCCGCGATCTTCTCCGGCGCCTCGCCCGCGGCCACCGCGGCGTCCGCCTCGGTGTCCGGGAGCAGGTACGTGGCGGGCGGCTCGCCCAGCAGGTTCCTGTGTTCCATATCTCCTACTCTGCTATTTCAGGGCGTGCCCGGCCGACAGCAGGTCCTCGCAGGCGTGCACGACCCGGGCTGTCATGCCGCCCTCGGCCGACTTGCCCCAGCTGCGCGGGTCGTAGGCCTTCTTGCTGCCCACGTCGCCGTCGACCTTGAGGACCCCGTCGTAGTTCGTGAACATGTGGTGGGCGACCGGCCGGGTGAACGCGTACTGGGTGTCGGTGTCCACGTTCATCTTGACCACGCCGTAGGAGATGGCCTCCCTGATCTCCTCCAGCGCCGACCCGGAGCCGCCGTGGAAGACCAGGTCGAACGGCCTGTCCCGGCCGTACTTGGCCCCCACCGCGTCCTGGATCTCCTTCAGCACCGCCGGCCGGAGCTTGACGTGGCCCGGCTTGTAGACGCCGTGCACGTTGCCGAACGTGGCGGCCAGGATGTACCGGCCCCGCTCGCCGAGTCCGAGCGTCTCGGCCACCGCTAGGGCGTCCTCCGGCGTGGTGTACAGCTTCTCGTTCATCTCGCCGACGACGCCGTCCTCCTCGCCGCCGACCACGCCGATCTCCATCTCCATGACGATCCGGGCCGCCGCGCACCGTTCCAGCAGGTCCTGCGCGATCTGGAGGTTCTCCTCCAGCGGCACCGCCGAACCGTCCCACATGTGCGACTGGAACAGCGGCTCCTGCCCGCGCTGCACCCGTTCGGCGGAGATCGCGACCAGCGGGCGCATGTAGCCGTCGAGCTTGTCCTTGGGGCAGTGGTCGGTGTGCAGCGCCACGTGGACCGGGTACTTGTCCGCGACCACGTGCGCGAACTCGGCCAGCGCGGACGCGCCGGTCACCATGTCCTTGACCGCCTGGCCGGACAGGTACTCGGCGCCGCCGGTCGAGATCTGCACGATCCCGTCGCTGCCCGCGTCGGCGAAACCCTTCAGCGCGGCGTTCAGCGTCTGCGTCGAGCTGACGTTGATCGCGGGGAACGCGAAACCCTGCTGCTTCGCGGTGTCCAGCATCTGCGCGTAGACCTCTGGGGTCGCGATAGGCATGGCGGTAACTCCTGAACTTGGCCTGGCCCGGGTGTCCATCCGGGACTCACTCTAGACATGAAGCACGCGTTAAGATGCGCCGGGCAGTGCCGCGCATGAGGTACAACAGACAGCCATGGAGAGCTTTCTGACCGACTGGGGATACGCGGCGCTCATCCTATTCGGCTTTCTCGAGGCGGCGTGCATCCCGATCTCCTCCGAGATCACCTTCGGCTTCGCCGGGGTGCTCGCCTACCAGGGGCATCTTAACCTCGCCCTGGTCATCATCGTGGGCACGCTGGCCGAGCTCGCCGGTTCTTACGCCTCCTACTACGTCGGCCGGATCGGCGGTCGGCCGCTGGTGCACAAGCTGGGCCGGTACGTACTGGTGACCGAGTCCGACGTGGCGCGGGCCGAGCGTTTCCTCGAGGGCCGCGGCGCCTGGGCGATCCCGGTGGGCCGTATGCTGCCGTTCGTCCGCGCCTTCATCTCGATCGTGGCCGGGCTGGTGCGCGTCCCGGCGGGCCGGTTCGGCGTCTTGAGCCTGATCGGCACGGTCATCTACGCGACCGTGCTCTCCTCGATCGGGTACGCGCTCGGCAGCGCCTGGGAGAGCGTCAACCACGGCCTGACCATCGTGGGCTACATCCTGTTCGCCCTGATCGTCATCGCGATCGTGGGCTTCGTCATCTACCGCCTGCGCGCGTTCCGGCGCGAGGCCCGGCTGAAGCAAGCAGCAGCCGCTTCCCCCGGCGACCCCGCTTCTCCCGGCCGTCCCTCTGGTCCCGGCCGCCACGCTGCTCCCAACCGGTTAGACACCGAGGTCGGCTAGTTCGTACGCGGCCCGGTAGATCAGCCCGCGCCCGGTCACGGCCGGCCGGGCGCCCCGGTCGGCTAGCACGGCCACGGCGACCACCTCCGCGCCCGCCTCGGCCAGCGCGTCGACCGCGGCCAGCACGGACGCCCCGGTGGTGGACGTGTCCTCGACCGCGAGCACCCGCCGCCCGGCCACGTCCGGGCCCTCGATCCGGCGCTGCGTGCCGTGTTCCTTGTCCTGCTTCCGCACCACGAACGCGTCCACCGGCGTGCCTCGGGCGGCCGCGGCGTGCATCATCGCGGTGGCTACCGGGTCGGCGCCCAGGGTGAGCCCCCCGACCGCGTCGTAGCCCAGGTCCGCGGTCAGGTCGAGCATGACGCGTCCGGCCAGCGGCGCCAGCCGCCCGTCCAGCAGCACCCGGCGCAGGTCCACGTAGACATCGGCGCGCCGTCCCGAGGAGAGCACGAAGTCGCCCCGGATCACCGCCTTGGCCCTGATCCCGGCGAGGAGTTCGGCCCGGTCGTCGCTCACGCCTTCCCCTTCACATCCGGCTCGAGGCCTGCTCGCCCGCGATCCTAGGCGATGGCCCGCCGGCGCCGGTTTTCCAGTCCCCCTCAAACTGGTCTCCCGGCGCCGGCGGGGGCTTAGCGGGCCAGCTCGTCCACCAGGCGAAGCGCCTCGGTGAGCCGCCCGGGCAACGGGGTCATGCGGATCTGGGTGCCGAACGCGGCCTGGATGTTCCGCCGCAGCCTGGCGTACCGGAGCGGCAGGTCGCTTCGGGCCGGGACCAGGGCGATGGCGGCTCCGGCGCCTGGTCCGCCACTCGGCCCGCCCCCGGGGGCGCCCCGGTCGGCTGGCCGCGCGGCGCCCGGGCGGCTCAGCACACCGAGGCCGGTTACCTCGGCTGGACGCTCGTCGTCGTGACCGGGGACCCCGCCGCCCCGTCCGGCCAGGTGATGGTGCTCGACGGCGCCCACGCGGTGGACG
>DAIOWL010000043.1:15234-16029 GCA_036758545.1 Streptosporangiaceae bacterium
GCCGAACGCGGCCTGGATGTTCCGCCGCAGCCTGGCGTACCGCAGCGGCAGGTCACGGCGGGCCGGGACCAGGGCGATGGCGGGACCCGGCTTGGCCAGCGCGAGCGTCTCACCGCCGGGGAAAGCGGCCCGCAGGTCGCGCCCGACCAGGATGGGCAGGGCCAGTCGGCGCCACGGGTCGGGACGGCGCGGCAGCCCGACCACCAGCAGCCGGTGGGTCTCGGCCGGGCTGGTGCCGCGCTGTTCGGCCTCCCGGTACACCTCGGCCAGCCGGGTGCGCAGGTACGGCAGGGTGGGCCATGCCGCTGAGCGGGTCCTCGCAGCCGCCCTGGGCGAACTGGCTCACGCTCTCCTCCGCCCACCCCTCCGCGATCGCCCCGACCAGCCGCAGCGCCGGATCCCACGGCTGTCCCTCGGCAAGCACGCCCGCCCTTTCCCCCACTGCGTCCTGACGCGGTGAATGTCCAGTTTCATAGCGTTCAGGCCGGGCGCATTGCCGAGCCGCATTGCGTTCAGGCCGGGCCGCATTGCGGTCAAGCCGGCGCATGGGCCGCCATGACAGCGCATGGATGGGTCAGCAGGGGCCACTGTGAACACATGCGGGCGCCGGACCCCGGCGCTGCGGCGGCCGGGCCCGGCGATGCGGCGCCGGACCCCGGCGATCCGAGCGCTGCCGCCCGGACCCCGGCGGCTGGGTTCCGCACCGGCTGAGGCGTGGGTGACGGGGGTTCTGGGCGTGACTAATGCGCTCCAGGCAGCGGGAATGCTCGGAAAGCCATCCGCGGGAAGGTTACT
>DAIOWL010000044.1:0-1630 GCA_036758545.1 Streptosporangiaceae bacterium
AGGCCGATCAGCGCGAGCGCCTCGGTCAGCGAGAAGCCGATCCACATGTACAGCGAGATCCGGCCGGTGGCCTCCGGCTGGCGGGCCATCGCCTCGATGGCGTGGCCGAAGACCAGGCCGATGCCGATGCCGGGGCCGATGGCCGCGAGGCCGTAACCGATGGCGCCGGCGTTGAGGCTGATCACCTGGGTCGCGCCAGCGGCGACAGTTGCGCCAAGAGACATGGATTCAGTCCTTTACGTGTCGTACCGGCGGCTCGTCCCGCCGGATGGGTGGTAGGTAGCGAGCGGTCAATGTGCCGGCTCCACGGAGCTGGCGATGTACGTAGCGGTCAGCGTGGTGAAGATGAACGCCTGCAGCAGGGTGACCAGGGTCTCGAGCAGGAAGACGAAGATCGCCAGCGCGAAGGAGCCCGCGGCGTAGACAAGCCCGACGGACAGGCTCAGCAGGTACCACGTCGCGATCGTGAAGATCGTCAGCAGCAGGTGGCCGGCGAACATGTTCCCGAAGAGCCGGACCCCGAGGGTGAACGGCTGGAAGACGAAGAACCTGAGCAGCTCGACCGGGACCAGGATGATGTAGATCGGCGCCGGCACGCCCGGCGGGATCATGTTCCTGAGGTAGCCCCAGGCGCCCTGGTGCTTGACGCCCAGGTACAGATAGAGGAAGTAGACGATGAACACCATCGGCCAGACGAAGCCGATCCTGGACGTGACCGGGAACTGGAGGACCGGGATCAGCTCCATCACGTTCATGATGTAGATGAAGAAGAAGAGCGACACCAGGAACGGCAGGTAGGAGTCGCCTTTCCGGCCCAGCGACGGGCGGAGGATCTGGTCCCGCACGCCCAGGAGCGCTATCTCGCCGAGGTTCTGCATGCCGCGCGGGACCAGCTTGGGCGAGCGGAACGCCACCCAGAAGAACACGATCACCACGAGCGCGGCCAGGATGGCGAGCAGCATCGGCTTGGTGAAGTCGAACGAGCCGATGCTGAAGAACGGCTTCCATTCGAAATCCTGCAGGCCCGGAGCTGGGAATCCGCACCCGCTGAAGATGTGGCAGCCCCCACTGGCGAGCGCGCTCACGTCACCGGTCACCGGTCATCTCCCTTTCTCCCCCGGGGGGACGACCCCCCCGGTGACCCCCCCGATCCTGGGGGGAAGCCGTTCCCCCCAGACCCCCCCGGCCGTAGCGGTAGATGATGAAGCCGATCGAGATGGCCAGGCCCACCAGCATGCCGATGGGGAACAGCAGCGAGACGTGGACGGCCCGGCCGATCAGCCAGCCGATGGCGCCGTAGGCCGCCATCCCCGCGAGCAGGTAACTAAACACCGTCCAGCCGATGTCCAGGCCCTGGGCCCGGCCTTCCGCCGCGGCCCTCTTCTGGGCCTGCGTGCTGGCGTCGTTGCCGCTGCTCATCTCACCCGCCTCGCCGCGCCGCTGACTGCTCGGGCTCCACGTACAGCATCTTGACCTTGATCGCCGTGATGACTTGCGCCGCGCTCCAGACCAGGATGCAGCCGATGGCGACAAAGCCGAGGGTCCTGGTACTGAACGCGGTCGTACCGTTCATGTTGGACACGATGACGGCCAGGGCGATGATCTTGACCAGGTAGGTGACCATGGCCGC
>DAIOWL010000044.1:1730-9322 GCA_036758545.1 Streptosporangiaceae bacterium
TGGACACGATGACGGCCAGGGCGATGATCTTGACCAGGTAGGTGACCATGGCCGCCACCATCATGGCCTGCGGGCTCACCCGCGCGGCCCGGCCGACTACCACTACGCTGATGCCGAAAAACACGGTGACGATAGCCACCCCGATGAGCGCGCCGATCAGGCCCTTGACGCCGACCAGGGCGGCACTCAGGGCGACCATGATCGCGGCCGCGACGGCCGTCAGCGCTCCCGCGCGCCGCACGATCGTGGCGTACTTCGCCAGCATTACAGGGCTCCCGGGGGTTCGACAGCATCAGTTCCGGCCCGGAGGGCCGACCCCTCCAGACGCCCCCGAGGGGGCGCGACACGGGAGGATGTCCCGCGTGCGAGGCAGGAGCCGGTCGCCGCGCCGCTGCTGCGGTGCGGGTACCCGGCCAGGTTTAGGAAAGGTATCACGGGCCTCTCATCAGCCGTAGAGGGGCTACTCGTGAAAGCTATCACAAAGTCCTTGACTCTGTCTTTACCTGATCGCGCACAATCTATGACCAATTTGAGGCATCGAACCGGACAAACCGGGCTTCCAGGGCCCCTGTCCGTCTCTGGCGTACCTAGCGGCCTGCAGAGGAGACTCGCGGAATCCTCGCAAAACGGGACATTTCGCAAGCTCTGCGCGGCGGGACGGCCGCCGGGCGGGGAGACAGCGTCCGATCCGCAGAAGCCAAGAGAAGGTAAAGAACAGGTAAAGAAATTCGCGTTAAGGTCACCTGGGCCGCGCGTCGGGGCCCTGAGCCTGCGGGAACGGGTCCCGGCCATCGGCCGGGTCATCTCCGGACTCCGCCGGGGACTCGGCGAACGGCGCGGTGCCCGGGAACGGCGAAGGATCCGGGAACCGCGACGGGTCCGGACGGGTGAACGGAACCTGGGCGGGACGCCAGTCCTGGTTCGGGAAGGGTCCCTGGCTGGAGAAGGGGTCCTGGGCCGGGAACTGGTCCTGCGCGGGGAACGGGTCCTGCGCGGGGAACGGATCCCGGGCGCGGAACGGATCCTGCGCGGGGAACGGGCCCGGCCCGGGGAACGGGCTCTGCCCAGGGAACGGTGCCGCGTCGGGGAGACGGCCCGCGCGGGGCAGCGGATCGCTGGGCGGCGAGGACGCGTTCGCCGGGTGGGAGTTACCGGGGAACGGGCTCTCGTCACGGGCATAGCCGGGCTCGGTACCGGGGCCGGTCGGGGTCGCGCCGTTGACGGAGGCGCCGACAGCGGCCGCGGCGGCCTGGGCGCCTGCTACCGCGGTTGCGGGCACGACCTTGTTTCCGGCTGAGGCCCTGTTCCCGGCCGGGACCCCCTTCCCGGCCGGTGCCTGCTTCCTGGCCGCGGTGCGCCAGGGACGCAGGCTGGGCATGGTGGCGGGCAGCAGGGCGAGCACGGCGACCACGGTGGCGGCGATGAACACCACCGACGGGGTGCGGACGATCGAGAGCGAGACCACGGTGACCGAGAACAGCGCCGCCCACAGGTACATGATCAGCACGCTCTGCCGGTACGAATGGCCGATGTTGAGCAGCCGGTGGTGCAGGTGCTGCCGGTCGGCGGCCATAATCGGCTTGCCGGCCCGGGTCCGCCGGATGACCGCGAACATCAGGTCCGCGTACGGGATGATGAAGATCGCGGCCGGCACCAGCAGCGGCAGGAACGTCGGGAACCGGTCCAGGGTGTGGTTCTGCGAGTAGTTGGTCAGCAGGGCCGGATCGAGCGAATCGGTGCTGGATATCGGGCCGTAGGCGAGCAGCAGGCCGAGCAGCATCGCGCCGATGTCGCCCATGAAGATCCGCGCCTTGTAGAAGTTGTGCGGCAGGAACCCGATGCACATGCCGGCCAGCAGCGCCGACGCCACCGCGGGCAGCGACTGCGAGGTGCTGTGGATGGTCCGGATCAGCGTGTACGAGTAGACCAGGAACGACAGCGCGGCCACGGCCACGATGCCGGCCGCGAGCCCGTCCAGGCCGTCGATGAAGTTGATCGCGTTGATCGTGACCACGACGAGCAGGATGGTCAGCGTCACGCTCAGGTCCGGCTCGAGCGAGAACACCCCGCCGTTCGGCAGCGGCAGCCAGGGCAGCGCCTGGCCGCTCCAGACCAGGATGCCGGCCGCGGCCACCTGCCCGGCCAGCTTGCTGACCGCGCTGAGCCCCCACCGGTCGTCGGCGAACCCGATGAGGACGACCAGGCCGCCGGCCAGCAGCAGCCCGGCCTCGCTGCGCGATCCGGCGGTGCGGAACGGATCCTGCACGAAAGACAGCCTGCTGGCGAGGAGCAGCCCGGCGACAAGCCCGCCGTACATGGCCAGGCCGCCCAGCAGCGGGGTCGGCTTGGTGTGCGTGTCCCTGGAGCGGGGCTCGTGAATGGCGCGGGTGGCGATCGCCACCCGCCGCACCAGCGGGGTGAGCAGGTAGGTCACCGCCGCGGTGACGAGCAGGACCAGGGCGTACTCGCGCATGCCGCCTCAGCGGGCCTGGGTGCTGTCGGCTTTCATCAAGGCCACTTTATGGCAACGGCTACGGCACGGAGGGCGGCTCACCGGTGACGGGGTCGACCGGACCTGTTTCGAGCGGATGCGGCTCGGCCGGCTTGACGTCGGCCGGCTCCTCCGCGTAGTGCTCGTTCTCCGCGATGACCGAGGACACCGTGCGCAGCCGGTCCACGGAGATCGCACCGGACCGGAGCACCTTCGGGATGGTCCCGGTCAGGTCGAGGATCGTCGACGGGACGTTGTCGGTGCACGGGCCGCCGTCCAGGTAGATCGAGACCGCCTCGCCGAGTTGCTGCTCCGCCTCGTCCGCGTTGATCGCGGACGGCTGGCCGTGCCGGTTGGCGCTGGACACCGCGAGCGGGCCGGTCTGCTTGAGCACGTCCAGCGCGACCGAGTGCAGCGGCATCCGCAGCGCGACCGTGCCCTTGGTGTCGCCCAGGTCCCAGAGCAGCGTCGGGCTGGCCCGGAACACCAGGGTGAGCGCGCCCGGCCAGAACTCGTCGATCAGGTCCTGCCCGAACGCGCCGAGGTCGTCCACGAGCGCCGCCGCGGCCCGCGCGGTCCCGACGAGCACCGGCGGCGGCATGTTCCGGCCCCGGCCCTTGGCCGCCAGCATGGTGGTGACCGCCGCCGGGATGAACGCGTCGGCGCCGATGCCGTACACCGTGTCGGTCGGCAGCACGATCAGCTCGCCGGCCCGGGCCGCCGTCACCGCGGCTTCGATCCCCGCGGTCCGCTCCTGCGGATTCCGGCAGTCGTAACGCTTGCTCATCAGGCTCCCTCACCCGACCAGGCGGTGGTGACGAAGCGGTCACGGCCGGCCAGGTCCTTGTTGTTGCGGGTGTCGCGCCAGCCCTGTTCTTCAGGGAATACCCAGTACACCGCCGCGCCCTGCTGGGCCCCGTGCTCGACGGCGAGCAGACCGCCCGGACGGAGCAACCGCCGGGCCGTGCGTTCGACGGCGCGGATGGCATCGAGCCCGTCCGTTCCGCTCCATAGGGCGGCCGGCGGGTCATACTCACTCACCTCAGGCTCGACGTACGCCCCTACCGGGATGTACGGCGGGTTGCTGATCACCAGGTCAACCGTACCGTCGAGTTCGACGAGCGCGTCGGCGAAGTCGCCGCCGTGCAGCATGACGCGGCCCGCCGTGTACGGGTCGCTCGCCACGTACTTGCTGACGTTGCGCTCGGCCCAGGCCCGGGCGAGCGGGTCGCCCTCGACCGCGTGCACCCTGGCCCGGGGCACCTCCTGGCCGATGGCCAGCGCGATCGCGCCGGAACCGGTGCCCAGGTCGGCCACCACCGGCTCGGCGACGTCCATCTTCCCCAGCCGGTCGATGGCCCAGCCGGTCATCACCTCGGTCTCCGGGCGCGGCACGAAGACCCCTGGCCCCACGTCGAGCTCCAGGTAGCGGAAATGGGCGCTGCCGGTGATGTGCTGAAGCGGCTCGCGGGCGGCGCGGCGGGCGATCTCGGCCCAGAACCGCGCGTCGAACTCGCGGTCGGGCACCGTGTGCAGCTCGCCGCGGCGGACGTTGTGCACGCTGGCCGCGATCAGTTCGGCGTCGGTGCGCGGGGACTCGACCCCGGCGTCGGCCAGCCGCAGCGCGGCCAGCGCGACCTCGTCAAGAAGCAGACTCATCATCGCCAGCACCAACCAGCTTGGCCTCCAGGTCGGCGGCCGCCAGGGCGTCGATCACCCCGTCCAGGTTCCCGTCGATGACCTGGTCCAGGTTGTAGGCCCGGTAGCCCACCCGGTGATCGGAGATGCGGTTCTCCGGGAAGTTGTAGGTGCGGACGCGTTCTGACCGGTCCACCGTGCGCACCTGGCTGCGCCGCTCGGCGCTCGCCTTGGCGTCGGCTTCGGCCTCGGCCTGCGCGAGCAGCCGGGCCCGGAGCACGCGCAGCGCCTGCTCCTTGTTCTGCAGCTGGCTCTTCTCGTTCTGGCAGGACACGACGATCCCGGTCGGCAGGTGGGTGATCCGCACGGCCGAGTCGGTCGTGTTCACGCTCTGGCCGCCGGGGCCCGAGGAGCGGAACACGTCGACCTTGAGGTCGTTGTCGTTGATCTGCACCTCGACCGGTTCGGCCTCGGGCGCGACGAGCACGCCGGCCGCGGAGGTGTGGATGCGGCCCTGGGACTCCGTCACCGGCACCCGCTGCACCCGGTGCACGCCGCCCTCGTACTTCAGCCGGGACCAGGCGCCGTCGCCGCCCTTGCCCTTCACCACGACCGTCGCGTCCTTGACCCCGCCCAGGCCGGTGACGGTCGAGTCCAGGATGTCGGTCTTCCAGCCGCGCCGCTCGGCGTAGCGCTGGTACATCCGGAGCAGGTCCCCGGCGAACAGCGCGGATTCCTCGCCGCCCTCGCCCGCCTTGACCTCGAGGATGACGTCGCGGCCGTCGTTGGGGTCGCGTGGCACCAGCAGCTTCTGCAGCTGGGCCTCGAGCTCCTCGCGGTGCCTGGCGAACTGGTCGGCCTCGTCCGCGAACGAGGAGTCCTCCCGGGCGAGCTCGCGGGCCGCCTCCTCGTCTGCCGAGGTCTGCTGCCACTCGTGGTAGGCGTGCACGATCGGGTTCAGCTCGGCGTAGCGGCGGCCAATCGTGCGTGCTTTCTCCTGGTCGGAGTGCACAGCCGGGTCGGCGAGCGCGTGCTCCAGCTCCGCGTGCTCGCTAACCAGGTCACTTAGCCGGTCGAACACCGGGCTTCCTCTCGTACTGACGTGTGAAAACGCAAAGACCTGACCGAGGAAGATCGTCCCCGGTCAGGTCTGCTTGGTTACTTCTTGTCGGCGGGCTTGCCCGAGGGGTTCTTGCCGAACCTCTTCTCGAACCTCGCGACGCGGCCACCGGTGTCGAGGATCTTCTGCTTGCCCGTGTAGAACGGGTGGCAGTTCGAGCAGACATCGGCGTGAATCGTGCCGCCGGGAGCGGTGCTCCGCGTGGTGAACGTGTTCCCGCAGCTGCACGTCACGGTGGTGACGTGGTACTGGGGGTGAATGTCAGCCTTCATGTGACAACTCCTGTGCCTCGAGCGGTCGCCGGGTCGCCCCCGAAGGACGGGAACCGGTACCACGTGATTGCGGCTTCTAGTGTGCCAGACCGTGGAACCACTTTTCCCGGTCTGGAATTCCCCGCTGGCCGCACCGGCCAGCGGGTGGTCCCTACGTCTGCCCGCCTCAGGAACCGAGGGTGGTCTTCTGCACCTGGAGCAGGAACTCGGCGTTGCTCTTGGTCTTGCGCATCTGCTCCATGAGCAGCTCGAGCGCCTGCTGCGGCTCGAGCGCGTGCAGCACCCGGCGCAGCTGCCAGACGATCTTGAGCTCCTCCGGGGAGAGCAGGATCTCTTCCTTCCTGGTGCTCGACGCGTCCACGTCGACCGCCGGGAACAGGCGCTTCTCCGCGAGCTCGCGGCGCAGCCGCAGCTCCATGTTGCCGGTGCCCTTGAACTCCTCGAAGATGACCTCGTCCATCCGGGATCCGGTCTCGATCAGGGCCGCGGCCAGGATCGTCAGCGAGCCGCCGTGCTCGATGTTGCGCGCCGCGCCGAAGAACCGCTTCGGCGGGTACAGCGCGGTGGAGTCCACACCACCGGACAGGATGCGGCCGCTGGCGGGCGCCGAGTTGTTGTACGCACGGCCAAGCCGGGTGATGTTGTCGAGCAGGATGACCACGTCGTGGCCCATCTCGACCAGGCGCTTGGCGCGCTCGATGGCCAGCTCGGCCACTGTGGTGTGGTCGTCCGCCGGGTGGTCGAAGGTGGAGTGGATGACCTCGCCCTTCACCGTGCGCTGCATGTCGGTGACCTCCTCAGGCCGCTCGTCCACGAGGACGACCATGAGGTGGCATTCCGGATTGTTCTTAGTGATGGCGTTGGCGATCGACTGCAGGATCATCGTCTTGCCCGCCTTCGGCGGCGACACGATCAGGCCGCGCTGGCCCTTGCCGATGGGGCAGATCAGGTCGATGATCCGGGTGGTCATGTTGGTCGGGTCGGTCTCCAGGCGGAGCCTATCCTGCGGGTATAGCGGCACCAGCTTGGAGAACTCGGGCCGGCCCGGCGACTTCTCGGGGTCGAGCCCGTTGACCTTGTCCAGCCGGACCAGGGCGTTGAACTTCTCCCGGCGCTCGCCGTCGCGCGGCTGCCGGACGGCGCCCTCGATGACGTCGCCCTTGCGCAGGCCGTGCTTGCGGACCTGGGAGAGCGAGACGTACACATCGTTCGGCCCGGGCAGGTAGCCGGTGGTGCGGATGAAGGCGTACCCCTGCGAGTCGAGCACGTCGAGGATGCCGGCGATCGGGATGAGCACGTCATCCTCGCTGATCACGGGCTCCGGGTCAGCCTGGCGGTCGCGCCTGCGGTTCCGGTTCCTGAACCGGTCCCGGCTGCGGCCGCCGCGCCTGTCGTCGTCGTACTGGTCGCCCGCGTTGCCGCGGCTGGCCGCCATCGGCTCGCGGTCCCGGCCACCGCGGTCCTGGCCACCACGGTCCTGGCCACCACGGTCCTGGCCACCACGGTCCTGGCCGTCGCGACCGCCACCGTCACGGTTGCCGCGCTCCTGGTTGCTCCCGTCCCGGCCGCCGTCGCGGCCGCCGCCATCCCGGCCGCCGTCGCGAGCCTGGTCACGGCCGCGCGAGGGCTGGTCGTCGCGGCGTCCGTTCCGGCGCCGCCGGTCGCCACGCTGCGCGTCGCCGCCCGCGGACTCACCGGGCTGAGCGTCATCGCGAGTACCCTGCGGTGCGCCGCCTGACTCCTGGGCTCCAGCTGCCTGAGCTGGGGCTGACGGAGCTCCGGCTGGCTGGCCTGCGGTCTGCTGAGCCGGAGCCTGCTGAGCCGGGGCCTGCTGGGTCGGGGCCTGCTCGGCCTGGGCCTGCTGGGACCGCTGGGTTCGCTGCCCCCGGCCGGCCGGCCGGCTGGTCGCGGGCGGCTGGTCGAAGCTGAGCTGCTGCTGCGCAGTCCCTTGAACGCCTTCGGCGCCGATCCCGCCGCGCCCGCTGGCGCCGATGCCGGCCACGGCGCCGTCTCCGATACCGGCCTGCGTGTGTGTGGCTGGTTCCATGCCGTCCTGCTTCCGCAGGCGGGT
>DAIOWL010000044.1:9332-11536 GCA_036758545.1 Streptosporangiaceae bacterium
GAGCTCCGGCTGACTGGCCTGCGGTCTGCGGGGACCCGGACAGCTGGGCTCCGGTCTGCTGAGCGGGAGCCTGCTGGGTCGGGGCCTGCTCGGCCTGGGCCCGCTGGGTCCGCGGGGCCCGGCCGGCCGACCGGCCGGTCGCGGCCGGCTGGTCGAAGCTGAGCTGCTGCTGGGCGGGCCCTTCGGCCCCGTCCGCGCCGATCCCGACCCCTTGACCGCGCGTGCTGGCGCCGATGCCGGCCGCGGCACCGTCTCCGATACCGGGCTGCGTTTGTGTGGCTGGTTCCATGCCGTCCTGCTTCCGCAGGCGGGTCGAGTCAGCTCCCGCGGACGCGACACGCTGGTCTGAACCTTGGTTAGCGATACCCGTCCCGGCCTGCCGGGCCTGGATGGCCTCGACTAGTTGTCCCTTGCGCATCCGGCCGGCACCCTGGATCCCCATGGACTGTGCCATCCGCTGCAGCTCGGGCAGGAGCAGCGAGGAAAGGCCGGTGCCACCGCGACTGCGCGACTTGGACGTGGGGACCGTCGTTCCGCCAGCGGCCGCGGGGGGTGCCGAATTACCGACGGGGGCGTCCTCAGAAGCGCTGGGCGCGCCGCCGAGGACTTCGGTTGTGTCGCTCACTAATGGTCCTTCCATGGTTCTCGGCCGCCTGGGTGAACCCCGCTAGGCCCGTCGACCCGGTACAGCGGCCCCCCTTGGGGCCAGAGTTGATTCGCGCTGCTCTGATAGCCGCCGAATGTCCACGATTCCCGCAACGCCTTGCGTTCCTCCGTGCGTCGCCATGTATCCGCAAGTTAGGGAGATGGGTCGGGAAGCATCCGGGCGGCTGTGCCGCTCGCCCGCGTCCCCGGATCGCGCGCTCCCGCCAGACTGCCCGTGCTCATCGGCTGAGGATTCCTCAGCTGAGAAGACAACAAGACATCCTGCGGCAAAGACCTCGGGTACGGCAACAGTACCGTCCCAGAGGAGTTTGCCGGCGAGCGCCCGGTTTGCCGACGAGCACCCATTCCAGAGCGGGGCACCCGGTGCGCCACTAAGCCTAACACCATGAGGACTCACGGCATTCCTTCGCAGCCGTCCGTGTCGCGCGGAAGAAGAGGCAACGGTCCCAAGAGGCCCGCTAGCAGCCTCGGGCGCCCGGCGTGCACAGCTCCAGGATTGATGAATTGGCCTGGATGTGCCGCCATGCACCCGGCCGGACGGATCGGCCGCTCGCTTCCCGCGCCGTCAGCCCGACAGGGGCTCCGGGAGCAGGACGCGCGCACCTTGCCGCTCGACGTCTAGCGAGCTTATGTGCCATGCAATACCCGTTTCTCTCACGATTGAACCCAGGCTGTCCAGGTGGTGACGATAATCAGGCTTCTCCGGTCCATCCAGCAGGGCCAGCACGGACGGTCCGGCCCCGGACACTACGGCTGGGATGCCGGCCGCCCGGAGCCTGCCGATGAGCGCCGCGGTTTCCGGCATCGCCCCGGCCCGGTAATCCTGATGCAGCCAGTCCCGGGTCGCGGCGAGCAGCGTGCCCGGCTCCGCGGGCAGTTGCGTCAGCGCGGCGACCAGCAGGGCGCTGCGCCCGGCGTTGGCCGCCGCGTCCCGGTGCGGCACCAGATCGGGCAGCAGTCGCCTGGCCACCTCGGTCCGCACCGGCGCGGGCCCGACGCAGATCACCGGCCTGATCGAGGCGGCCGGCTCGAGCCGGACCATCCGCGGCTCGCCGTCCTCGGTCCAGGCGATGATCAGCCCGCCGCCCAGGCAGGCCGCCACGTTGTCCGGGTGTCCCTCCATCTCGGTGGCCAGCCCGAGCAGGGCGCTGTCCGGGAGCCTGGCCGCTCCGAACCCGGCCAGCGCCCGCGCGGCCAGGATGCCGGCCACGATCGCGGCGGCCGAGGAGCCGAGGCCGCGGCCGTGCGGGATCCGGTTCACGCAGCGCAGCCCTAGTCCGGGCGGCTGGCCTCCGGTGACGGCGAACGCCGCCCGCATCGCCCGCACGACCAGGTGGCCCTCGCCGGCCCCGGCCAGGTCCGCGCCGTCGCCGGAGATCTCGATGGACAGCCCGGACTCGCAGACCCACGCCTCCACCTCGTCGTACAGGCTCAGCGCGAGCCCGAGTGCGTCGAAGCCCGGGCCGAGGTTGGCGCTGGTCGCGGGCACGCGCACCCGCACCACGTCGGTCGTCCAGGCCATCTGACTCCTCGTTCTG
>DAIOWL010000044.1:11636-16028 GCA_036758545.1 Streptosporangiaceae bacterium
ATGGTGGCCGGGGCGGGGGCGCCGGACAGGGCCCAGTCCGGGTCCTTCAGGCCGTTCCCCGTGATCGTGCAGACCACCCGGGATCCGGCCGGGATCTGGCCGCTCGCGCTGGCCTTGAGCAGGCCGGCCACGCTCGCCGAGGAGGCGAGCTCGCCGAAGACCGCCTCCCGGGTGGCCAGCAGCCGGTAGGCCGCGAGGATGTCCCGGTCGGTGACCGACTCGATGATGCCGCCCGACTCGTCCCTGGCCGCCTCGGCCAGCAGCCAGGACGCCGGGTTGCCGATCCTGATCGCGGTGGCGATCGTCTGCGGCGCCAGCACCGGCTTGCCGGTCACGATGGGCGCCGCGCCGCTGGCCTGGAAGCCGAACATCCGCGGCGCGCGCGCGGCCAGGCCGGCCTGCCGGTACTCGGTGTAGCCCATCCAGTAGGCGGTGATGTTCCCGGCGTTGCCGACCGGCAGGCAGTGCACGTCCGGCGCGTCGCCGAGCTCGTCCACGATCTCGAACGCGGCGGTCTTCTGGCCCTGCAGCCGGTCCGGGTTGACCGAGTTGACCAGGGCCACCGGGTACTCGGCGGCCAGCTTCCTGGCCAGCTCGAGGCAGTCGTCGAACGAGCCCTCGACCTGGAGCAGCCTGGCCCCGTGCACCAGCGCCTGGGCCAGCTTGCCGATGGCGATCTTGCCGCGCGGCACGAGCACCGCGCAGGTGAGCCCGGCCCGGGCCGCGTAGGCGGCGGCGCTCGCGCTGGTATTGCCGGTCGACGCGCAGATAACCGCCTGGGCGCCGCTCCCGGCGGCCATGCTGATCGCCACCGTCATGCCGCGGTCCTTGAACGAGCCGGTCGGGTTGGCCCCCTCGACCTTGAGGTACACCTCGCAGCCGGTGCGGGCGGACAGGACCGGGGCGGGCAGCAGCGGGGTGCCGCCTTCGTGCAGGGTGACTACCGGGGTTTCCGCGGTGACCGGCAGCCGGTCCCGGTACGCGGCGATCACGCCCTGCCACGCCTGGGGGCGCGTGACTGAGATCATTCTTCCTCCCCTTCCACCCGCATCACGCTGGCGACCGCGCGGACCACCGGCAGCGCCTCGAGCTCGCGGACGGTCGCGGCCAGCGCCGCGTCCCGCGCGGTGTGCGTCACGATGATCAGCTGCGCCTCGGCGCCCCGGCTGGCCTGGCGGACCGCCTCGATGGAGACGTCGTGCCGGGCGAACGCCTCGGCGACGGGGGCGAGCACGCCGGGCTTGTCGTCCACGTCCAGCGAGACGTGATACCGGGTCAGGGTCTCCCCCATCGGCATGACCGGCAGCCCGGCGTAGGTGGACGCGTCCGGGCCGCGCGTGCCCGCCAGCCGGTTCCTGGCCACCGCGACGATGTCGCCGAGCACCGCGCTCGCGGTCGGGGTGCCGCCCGCGCCGGCGCCGTAGAACATGAGCCGCCCGGCCGACTCGGCCTCCACGAACACCGCGTTGTAGGCCTCGCTGACCGAGGCGAGCGGGTGGCTGCGCGGGATCATCGCCGGGTGGACCCGGACCGAGACGCCGCCGTCGCAGCGGTCGCAGATGGCCAGCAGCTTCACCACCCGGCCGAGCACCCGGGCGGACAGGATGTCGGTCGCGGTCACCTCGGTGATGCCCTCGCGGTGCACGTCCGCCGCGGTCACCGGGGTGTGGAAGGCCAGGCTGGCCAGGATGGCCGCCTTGGCGGCCGCGTCGAACCCCTCCACGTCGGCGGTCGGGTCGGCCTCGGCGTAGCCGAGCGCCTGCGCCTCCTCCAGCGACTCGGCGAAGCCCGCGCCGGAGGAGTCCATCCGGTCCAGGATGAAGTTGGTGGTGCCGTTGACGATGCCGAGCACGCGGTGCACGGTGTCCCCGGCGAGCGACTCGCGCAGCGGGCGCAGTATCGGGATGGCCCCGGCCACCGAGGCCTCGTAGTACAGGTCGGCGCCGTACTCCCGGGCCGCGCCGTAGATCTCCGCGCCGTTCTCGGCCAGCAGCGCCTTGTTCGCGGTGACCACCGGCTTGCCGCCCTTCAGCGCGGCGAGCAGCAGTGACCGGGCCGGCTCGATGCCGCCGATGACCTCGACCACGATGTCGACGTCGGGCCGGGTGGCCAGCGCGAGCGGGTCCGCGGTGAGCAGCGAGCGGTCGATCGTCGCGGACCGCCGGTGCCCCACCCTTCTGACCGCGATCCCGGCCAGCTCCAGCCGGGCGCCGACGCGCAGGGCGAGGTCGTCGGCCTGTTCGGTGAGCAGCCGGGCGACGTCGGTGCCCACGACGCCGCAGCCGAGCAGGGCTACCTTGAGGGTGGGCAGGGTCTGGTTCATCCGCAGTCCAGGCTGAGCAGGTCGTCGAGGGTCTCGCGGCGGACGATGGGGCGGGCCGCGCCGGCGCCCCCATTGCCGCCGGCGCTCACTGCGACCACGGCCGGGCGGGGGACGTGGTTGTAGTTGCTGGCCAGCGAGCGGCAGTAGGCGCCGGTGGCGGGCACGGCCAGCAGGTCGCCGGGGGCCAGGTCCGCGGGCAGCCAGGCGTGCCGGACCACGATGTCGCCGCTCTCGCAGTGCCTGCCCACCACCCGGGACAGCATCGGCGGGGCGTCCGAGGCGCGCGAGGCCAGCGCGCACAGGTACGAGGCGTCGTACAGCGCGGTCCTGATGTTGTCGCTCATCCCGCCGTCCACGCTGACGTAGGTGCGCAGCCCGTCCACGTCCTTGATCGTGCCCACCGTGTACAGCGACACGGTGGACGGGCCGACGATGCCGCGGCCGGGCTCGACGGTCAGCCGCGGCCGGGACAGCCCGGCGGCCCGGCACTGCCCGTCCACGATCTCGCGCAGGCTATCCGCGAGATCCTTGACCTCGGGGGCGTCGTCCTCGTCGGTGTAGGCGATGCCGAACCCGCCGCCCAGGTCGAGCTCGGCGATCTCGATGCCGTGCTCGTCCCTGATCCGGACGGCCAGCCCGACCACCCGGTGCGCGGCCACCTCGAAGCCGGCCGTGTCGAAGATCTGCGAGCCGATGTGCGAGTGCAGCCCGGCGAACGACAGGCCCGGGCAGGCGATGACCCGCCGGACCGCCTCGTCGGCGGCGCCCGAGGCCAGCGAGAAGCCGAACTTCTGGTCGTCGTGCGCGGTCGCCATGAACTCGTGGGTGTGCGCCTCCACCCCGGTGGTGACGCGGACCAGGATCTTGGGGCGGACCGGGGCGTCCTCGGTGAGGTAGGCCAGCCGGGCGATCTCCTCGAAGGAGTCGGCCACGATGTGGCCCACGCCGACCTCGACCGCGCGGGCCAGCTCGTCCTGCGTCTTGTTGTTGCCGTGCATGGTGATCTGCTCCGGCAGCACCCCGGCGGACAGCGCCACCTCGAGCTCGCCGCCGGTGCACACGTCGACGCCGAGGCCCTCCTCGCTCACCCAGCGCAGCACGGCCCGGGAGCAGAACGCCTTGGCCGCGTAGAACACCCGCCCGTCCGGCCCGAACGCCTCCAGGTACTCGCGGCAGCGCGACCGGACGTCCTGTTCGTCGCAGACGTACAGCGGGGTGCCGAAGTCGGCGGCCAGGTCCCGCACGTCCACCCCGCCCAGCGTGAGCACCCCGCCGGAACGCCGGGCACCGCGCGGCCAGACCTCCTCGTACAGCTCGTTCAGGTCTTCCGGCGCGGCGGGCGGGTGGTCGGCGGGCAGCACGTCGCCGTGGCGTGGCCCGGCCGGGTGCGCGACACGGCTCATGGGTTCCTTCCTACCGTCAGCAGTGTTTCAAAGGCGAGAGGGCGCATCGATGCCGAGCAGCCCGAGGCCGGCCGCGAGACCGGTCCGCGCCGCGTCCGCCAGCCACAGCCGTTCGCTGCTGATGTCCGGTATCTTCCTGAAACTGCTCGTGCTCATAGTGTCAATCGTGCGCGCTGCCAGCTCCGCCAGGTACCCGGCGAACTCGTCGGGTCGACCGCGGCGCGCCGCCACGGCCACCCGTTCCGGGAGCCAGGACAGCGCGTCGAGCAGCGCCAGCTCCCCCGGTTCGGCGAGCAGGCGCGGCGTGAACCCGGCTGGCCTGATCCCCAGCGCGGCGGCCCAGCGCAGCACGGCGGCAGCGGCGGCATGCGCGTACCGAACAGCATAGGCGGGATTGGCCAGCACGTGCCGCGCGATGACGGCCGCCTCCGGCGGCTGGCCGCCGGGCGGCGTCCGGGCCAGCGCGAACCGTACGGCGTCCGGGCCGGCGTAGGCGATGGCTTCGGCCACGGGGCCGCGGGATGGGGGCGGCGGGGCGGGGACCGAAGGCCGTTCGGGATCAATGATGGCACCCGCGGCGGCGGCGAGGCGGACGGTCAGTTCGGCGGCGAGGGCCGAACGTGCCTGCGACCAGCCGGTCCGGCCGGCCGGGGGCGGCCCGGGGAC
>DAIOWL010000045.1:0-6782 GCA_036758545.1 Streptosporangiaceae bacterium
GCCTTGGTGAGCAGCCTGGCATCGGCCGCGTCCCGGCCGTAGACCGCGATACCGAGGCGACCGGGCGTATCCGCCCGGCACAGCTCGGTCGCCTCGAACCTCGCCACCCCCCAGACCTGCCGGGTCGCCGGGCGCACATCCCTCGACCGGATGCCGAACTCCTCGAGCAGCAGCCGGACGTCCTCGGCCGAGGGCAGGCCAAGCGGTGAGCCGAAAACGAGCCGGACCACCGCCGTCACCCCCCACCCGATGACCAGGCTCCCCAGGACGTTGAGCGGCAGCCCGTGGCCTCCGACGGCTGATGCCAGGGCCACCAGGGCGATGAAGATCTCGATGAGGCGCTGCACGCCGCGGGCCAGATACGGCAGCCCCGCCGTGGCGACCGCCATGAACAGGGCGATCTGCAGGACGGGAAAGCTCATGTAGTAGCCGTCGATCACGATCCCGCCCGGCCGTCCGCCGCGGCTTCCGAGCAAGGCGATCAGGATCCCGCACACCGCCGCCGTCCCGGCCGCGCTCAGCCCGATGTCGCGCGCGACCTCCCAGCGGCGCGCGAGCAGGGCCAGTCCCACCAGGACGACCGCAACGCCGATTGAGCCCGCCTCGTACACCACCGTCACCAGCCAGGTGATGCTCCACGGCGGCGGGTGGATCACCTGGGTGATGGCCCGGTCGATCCGGGAGTCGTACCGGATGACCAGCAGGCAGCACACCAGGACGAGGACGGCAGCGGCCAGGCGTACGCCATCGCTTCCGCGACGGCGTCGCTGGCCGCTGCCGACCGGGGCGAATATGACCGAGCGCCAGCCGCGCAGGAGATGATGCTCCGGAGGTGAGCTGGCGCTCTGGATCACGTCATCAGTCATACCCGGCCGGCTGGTGCTCAGGCTAGGATCTTGGCCTTCTCGCGCTCGAACTCGTCGGCCGTGATGACTCCGCGGTCACGCAGGTCGGCCAGCTTGGTGAGCTGGTCGGCCGGGGTGGGCGAACCGGCGGCCTCCTGGATGTACTGGCGGGCCTCCCGGTCCTGGTCCTGCACCTGCCGTACGGCCCGCTCGTGCATCTTGTCACCCCGCGCGATCAGGTAGACCAGGACACCGATCAGCGGGATGAACAGCACGAACAAGAACCACAGCGCCCTCGCCCAGCCGGACAGGTCGTGGCTGCGGAAGATGTCGATGAAGACATAGATCAGGACCCAGATCCAGAGCACCCAGAGGAAGATCTCGAGGATCGTCCAGAAGGCCCCGAGCAGCGGATAGGAGTAGGAGCTAGCAAGCGGCATGGCGACCCCATCAGTGGGAATGGCGCATTCAGCGCTATGTCAATGGATCGTAATGGACCGTATCATCATCGCCATCGTCATCCTCTACAGACTCCGCCACCTCACCCGCCATGGGTGATTGGCGGCCCTTAACCCGACACCGTGACGTTCACCCCCGCCTCGCGCAGCCAGTCGCCGGAGGTGGCCGTCGCGTGCACCACCGAGGTGGCGTTCGGCGCGTAGGCCGGCGGCGTCACCATGAAGGTGACGGCCGGGGCCTGGCCGGGCGCCACCGAGCCGAACACCGCCGGGCCGGCCGGCGCCGCCTTCCAGCCCTGGGGGAGCTGCAGCGCCAGCCGGACGGCGTGCAGCGTCGCGCTGCCCCCGGCGCTCAGCGTCACCCGCACCGTCGCCGCGTGGCCCGGTGCCACGGTGGCCGGGGCACTCACGGTCACCTGGCGGGCTCCGGGGGTCGCGGCCATGGAGAACGAGCCCCGCAACGGCAGGCCCGTCAGGGCCGAGGAGTCGCCCACGTACACCTGGTAGCGCCCGGCGGTCTGCGTCCAGCCGCTGGCCGGGTCACTCCACCACGACATCGCCTGCGGGGTCACGTCGAACGAGACCCGCGCCGAGGCCCCGGGCGCCAGGCTGACCCGCCGGAAGCCGGCCAGCTGACGCGGCGGCTCGCCGGTGCCGGACGGATCGCCGAGGTAGAGCTGGGCCACCTCAGATCCTGGCCGGTGGCCGACGTTGGTCACCACCGCGGACACCCGTACGTCCTGCGTCCCGTCCGTCACCGATCGGCTCACCGACAGGTGGCTGAACGCGAACTGCGTGTAGGACAGGCCGAAGCCGAACGGGAACAGCGGCGTGGTGTCCTTGGCGTCGTACCAGCGGTATCCGACGTCCACGCCCTCCGAGTACTGCACGGTCGAGCCGTTCCCGGGGAACTGGGCCGTGGTCGAGGCCGGCACCTGGCTCAGCGAGGCCGGGAAGGTCACCGGCAGGTGCCCGCCGGGATCGGTCTGGCCGAACAGCACGCTGGCCAGCGCGGTCCCGCTGGTCTGGCCCGGGTACCAGGTGTCCACCACGCCCGCCACGGCCGGCAGCCATGGCATCGCCACCGGAGCACCCGCGTTGACCACCACGACCGTATGCGGGTTAGCCGCTGCCACCGCGGAGATCAGCTCGTCCTGGGCTGACGGCAGGTTCAGCGACAGCCGGTCCGTGGCCTCGGACTCGGTGTCGTCGGACACCACGACCACGGCGACCGACGCCGACTTGGCGGCCGAAACCGCGGCGGCGATGCCAGGCGCCAGCGCCGACGGCGTGCCCCAGAGCAGCTGCGAGGAGTCGCCGCTGATCGACAGCTGGTACGTCTTCCCGGCGGTCAGCTGCACCGCGACCGAGTACGTGTGCACCGGGGGCGTGGACGGGTCGTCGATGATCTGCTTTCCGTCCAGGGACAGGTACGTCGAGGTGTAGCAGCCGCACGGGTTCGTGATGGCCAGCACGTAGGTGCCGGTCTCCGGCGCGGTGAGGGTGCCGGTGTAGCTGCCGCCGAACGGAGTGGGCGCGTAGGCCGGGGACAGGTCGGCCGGCGGGATGGCCGGCAGCGACGTGTCCGCGGGCAGGCCCGGCTGGTACGCCACGCTCGCGCCGGAACCTGCCGCGGCCTTGATCCCGGCGAGCGGGCTCACCGTGCCCGAGGGAAGCACGTAGGCGCTGCCGCCGCCGGCGTAGACCGGCGCGGCGTCCGCCGCCGGACCGACCACGGCCATGGAGCCCCCGGAGGATAGCGGCAGGACCGAACCATCGTTCTTCAGCAGCGTCGTCCCGGACTCGGCGACAGACGTGGACAGCGCGACGTGCGCGGGCGTGGTCACGGTGGCGGACGTCGACCCGGTGCGCGGCTGGCTGAACAGCTTGAACCGGAACATCTCGGTCAGCACCCGCTGCACCATCGTGTTCAGCACGCTCTTGCCGATCGTCCCGTTCTGCACCGCGGTCTGCAGCGGCGCCCCGTAGTAGGTGTCGAACGGCTGCTCCTGGTCGGTGCCCTGCACGGCGCCCTGGGTGGAGTGCAGCGCCCCGTAGTCCGACATCATGAAGCCGGGGAAGTCCCATTGGTCGCGCAGGATGCCGGTTTCCAGGTCGGCGTTGTTGCAGGCGAAATCGCCGTTGATCACCGCGTACGAGCACATGACCGAGGCGTCGCCCGATTTCACCGCCGCGTAGAACGACGGCAGGTAGATCTCGTGCTCGGTCCGGGGGTCGATGATGACGTCGTCGGCCGGCGTGTTCCGGTACGTCTCCTGGTTGTAGACCGCGAAGTGCTTCACCTGGGCCTCTACGTCCTGGCTCTGCACCCCGGCGATCTCGGGCACGTCGAGCGAGGCGTTCAGGAACGGGTCCTCGCTCAGCGCCTCGAACGACCGGCCCCAGCGGGGGTCGCGGTCGATGTTCACGGTCGGGCCGAGGTTGGCGCTGGCGCCCTTGCCGTACTCCTCGGCCCCGATCACCCGGCCATACTGCCCGGCCAGGGACGGGTCCCAGGTTGCCGCCAGCGCCACGCCGGCCGGCAACTCGGTGACCCCGGTCAGCCCGTCGGCCACCCCGGCGGGCCCGTCCTCCAGGCCGACCGCCGGGATGCACAGCGCCGGGATCGCGGGGGTGTAGAACACGTACGGGTTCGTGGTGCCGTGCCCCTCCACCATGCTGATCTCGTCGGCCAGGGTCATCTGGCTCATCAGCTGGGCCACGCGCTGCGCGACGGGCGCGTGCGAGGTCACCCACGGGCACGAGGCGCCTGCCCCGGGGGCGCTCACCGAAGCCTGGCTGGCGGCCGCGGTAGCGGGCACGGCCAGCAGCACCACCGTCAGGGCCGCCGTCAGCAGGCGTGACTTCCTCGACAAAACCCGCCAGACCCGGGCGTTATCCATCACGTTGTCCTCCGGTTCTGTACCCAACCCCCCTTTATGGACCCACGTAACTCAACAAGATCTAACACGACACGGAGCGAATCGGAAGAACGGCGGAAACCTTTTTAGGGCTTTTTAAGGCCCGACGGCATCGACGCGACAGCACGGCGTAGGAACACGGTCCCGCTGGCACAATTGCTGGGTGACCCAGAACCAGTCAGTGGACCAGCGGATCGCCGGCGAGCTGGGCGTGGCCGTACGCCAGGTCAACGCCGCGGTCGAGCTGCTCGACGGTGGCGCGACCGTGCCGTTCATCGCCAGGTACCGCAAGGAGGCCACCGGCGCGCTCGACGACGCGCAGCTGCGCACGCTCGAAGAGCGCCTGCGCTACCTGCGCGAACTCGACGAGCGCCGGGACGCGATCCTCAGGGAGATCGCCACCCAGGGCAAGCTGACCGACGAGCTCGAGGCCCAGATCCGCGCCGCCGACTCCAAGGCCCGGCTGGAAGACCTCTACCTGCCCTACAAGCCGAAGCGGCGCACCAAGGCGCAGATCGCCCGCGAGGCCGGCCTGGAGCCACTGGCCGACCTGCTGCTGCACGACCCGTCCAGCGACCCCCAGCGTGCCGCCGCGAACTTCGTCGATCCAGACCGCAACGTCCCGGACGCCAGCGTCGCCCTGGACGGCGCCCGCGCCATCCTGGTCGAGCGGTTCGCCGAGGACGCGGACCTGCTCGGCGAGCTGCGCGAGTCGATGGCCGCCCGCGGCTCGGTGACCTCCGCGGTCCGCGAGGGCAAGGAAACCCAGGGCGCGAAGTTCGCCGACTACTTCGAGTTCAGCGAGCCGTTCGCGCGGCTGCCCTCGCACCGCGTGCTGGCCCTGTTCCGCGGCGAGAAGGAGGAGATCCTCGACCTCACCCTGGAGCCCGGGGCCGAGGACGCGGAGTTCGAGCAGCGCGTCGCCGCGCGGTTCGGCATCCGCGACGAACGACGCCCGGCCGACCAGTGGCTGCAGGCCACGGTGCACTGGGCCTGGCGCACCCGCATCCTGACGCACCTGAGCGTCGACATCAGGGTCCGGCTGTGGCAGGCGGCCGAGGACGAGGCGGTCCGGGTGTTCGCCGCCAACGTGCGCGACCTGCTGCTGGCCGCGCCGGCCGGCGCGCGGACCACGATCGGCCTGGACCCTGGCTTCCGCACCGGCGTCAAGGTCGCGCTCACCGACGGCACTGGCAAGGTACTCGGCACGGCCACCATCTACCCGCACGAGCCGCACCGGCGCTGGGACGAGGCCATCGACACCCTGGCCAGGCTGGCGAAGCAGCATCACGCCGAACTCGTCGCCATCGGCAACGGCACAGCCTCGCGGGAAACCGACCGACTGGCCGCCGACCTGATCAAGCGCCATCCAGAGCTCGAGCTGACCAAGGTGGTGGTCTCCGAGGCCGGAGCGTCGGTCTACTCCGCCTCGGCCTACGCCTCGGCGGAACTGCCCGGGATGGACGTCTCGCTGCGCGGCGCGGTCTCCATCGCCCGGCGGCTGCAGGATCCGCTGGCCGAACTGGTCAAGATCGACCCGAAGTCGATCGGCGTGGGGCAGTACCAGCACGACGTGGCCGAGGGCAAGCTGTCGCACTCGCTGGACGCCGTGGTCGAGGACTGCGTGAACGCGGTCGGGGTGGACCTGAACACCGCCTCGCAGCCGCTGCTGGCCCGGGTCTCCGGCATCACGTCCGGGCTGGCCACCGCGATCGTGGCCCGCCGCGACGCCGACGGCCCGTTCCGCACCCGCCAGCAGCTCATGGGGGTGCCGCGGCTCGGGCCGAAGGCCTTCGAGCAGTGCGCCGGGTTCCTGCGCATCCGCGGCGGCGACGACCCGCTCGACGCCTCCGGCGTGCACCCCGAGGCCTACCCGGTGGTCCGCCGCATCCTCGCCACGACCAAGAGCACGGCCGCCGACCTGATCGGCAGCACCGCCACGCTGCGCACGCTGAGGCCGGATCAGTTCACCGACGACCGGTTCGGCCTGCCCACGGTCACCGACATCCTGCGCGAGCTGGAGAAGCCCGGCCGCGACCCGCGCCCCGCGTTCGCCACCGCGACGTTCGCCGAGGGCGTGGAGAAGCTCGAGGACCTCGAGCCCGGCATGGTGCTCGAGGGCGTGGTGACCAACGTGGCCGCGTTCGGCGCGTTCGTCGACATCGGCGTGCACCAGGACGGCCTGGTCCACGTGTCGGCCATGTCGCGCACGTTCGTCTCCGACCCCCGTTCGGTCGTCAAGTCCGGCGACGTGGTGCGGGTGAAGGTGCTCTCGGTCGACATCGCCCGGCACCGGATCTCGCTCACCCTCCGGCTGGATGACGAAGGTGGCCGCCCGTTCGGCCCATCATCCCGAACGGGCCGTGCTGCCCGCCCCGGTTCCGGCCCGGGCGGTCCCGGCCGGGCCAAGACCGCGGCCCCGAAGCCAGCCGACGGCGCGCTGGCCGACGCGCTGCGCCGGGCCGGCCTGGTACCGAAGCCGCCGAAGGACCCTAAGCCTTCTCGCGACCGATAGCATCGGGTAACCAGTTCTGTTCAACCCCATGAAGGAGCCCGCC